>JAYTVG010000285.1:0-6361 GCA_043744135.1 Deltaproteobacteria bacterium
GGGGCGCTGGTGGCGGCTGCGACGAAGCCCGCCTCGACGGCAGACAGCTGGTTGGACGCGCCGATGAAGATCGAGCCCACCGCGCTGACGCGGCCGCGCAGTGCGTCGGGGGTCTGCAGTTGGATGGTGGTTTGGCGCAACACCACGCTGACTTGGTCCGCCATGCCAGCGACCGCGTACGCCACCAGCGACAGCGCGAACGACGTTGAGGCGCCAAACACGATGGTGGCGGCGCCGTAGACCGCAACCGCCACCAGCAGCGCGCGGCCCGCGCGTTTGACGGGCGGGATCAACAACAACACGGTGGCGGTGACCAGGGCGCCGATCTCAAGCGCTGCCGACAGCGCACCAAACCCACGCGGGCCGACGCGCAACACGTCGTGCGCGAAGATCGGCAAAAGTGCGGATGCGCCACCCAAGATCACCGCGAACAAGTCGAGGCTCATAGCACCCAACACCACGGGGTTACTGCACACGAACTTCAAACCGTCGAGCATGCCCGCGAAGCCCACCGCGCCCCTTTTTGTCGCTGGGCGCGCCGTCAAACCTGCCAGCGACAGCACCGACAACAGCACCAGCGCGCCACCGAATGCGTAGGCGTAGGCGATCGGCAGCGCCGCCAACATCAGGCCGGCAACCGCGGGCCCAAGCGTAAACGCGAGCGCCTGGCTCGACGACGCGAAGGTCACCGCGCGCAACAAATCTCTTGGCGCCACCAACTGGGGCAACAGCGCCGCGCGCGCCGGGTTCGCAAACGCCGCGCACGCTGTAGTAAACGCCACCGCGGCATATAGCGTGGTGGGCGTGACGACGTCGCGCGCGGCGCACACAGTGAGCACCACGGTGGCCGCGAACTGCAGCAGCTGTGCGATTTGGATGATGCGGGGGCGATCGAAGCGGTCGATGAGCACACCCGCGGGCAGGCTCAGCCCAAGCGCAGGCAGCAGTTGCACGGCGCCCATCAAGCCCAGGTCGAAGGCGGAGCCGGTGAGCGCGTACAGGTGCCACGCCACCGCCGCGCGCAACAGCGTCAAGCCCGTGCCGGCGCTGACACGGCTGGCGAGGTACAAGATGAGATCCTTGCGCATGCCACGCGATGCTAACCGAGCGCAGCTGCGCGCGCGCGTCCAAGCGCACGGCAGGCACGCGACCGTGGCGCTCGCGGCCGGCTTTTGTTACCGTGCGCGCACGTCACCGACCCAAACGGTGCGGCACAGGAGCGTTTATGGGCGAGACCATCACCATCGCGTACGGCGGCAAAACGCTCGACCTCCCGGTCATCAAGGGCACTGAGGGTGAAGTGGCGGTGGACATCGCCAAACTGCGCCAGGCGCTAGGCATCATCACCCTCGACCCCGGCTTCATGAACACCGGCAGCTGCCAAAGCTCCATCACGTTTATCGACGGCGATTTGGGGATTTTGCGCTACCGCGGCTACCCCATCGAGGAGCTCGCGGCGCGCTCAAGTTTTTTGGAGGTGAGCTACCTGCTCATCCATAACGCGTTGCCGACCGCGGCCCAGCTGGCGGAATTCACGGGGCACATCACGCGCCACACCATGCTGCAAGAAGACATCAAGCGGTTTTACTCGGGCTTCCCAAAAGACGCCCATCCGATGGCTGTGGTCGCCGCAGTGACCGGCGCGCTCAGCACGTTTTACCAAGACAGCCTTGACCCGCACGATCAGCGCCAAGTCGAGATCTCGACGTACCGGCTGTTGGCGAAATTCCCCACCATCGCCGCGTACAGCTTGAAGCACTCGATTGGTCAGCCGTTTATGTATCCGCAAAACGGCCTAGACTACACGTCAAATTTCATGCAGATGATGTTCGGGACCCCATGCGAAATGTACCATGTGGATCCCGCCATCGCGAAGGCACTTGATCTGTTGTTGATCTTGCACGCCGACCACGAGCAAAACTGCAGCACCAGCACCGTGCGCGTGGTGGGCTCGTCTAACGCCAACTTGTTCGCCAGCATCTCCGCAGGCGTCAACGCTCTGTGGGGGCCACTGCACGGCGGCGCCAACCAGGCGGTGATCGAGATGCTCGCGCGCATCGAAGACGAAGGTCTAGACGGCAAGAGCTTTTTGGAGCGCGCCAAAGATAAGGGCGACACCACCCGGCTGATGGGCTTTGGACACCGCGTCTATAAAAACTTCGATCCGCGCGCGAAAATCATCAAGAAAGCCTGCGATGATGTCCTCAATAAACTCGGTATTAAATCGAAGCGTCTTGAGATCGCGAAACAGCTTGAAGAAATGGCATTGAAGGACGAATACTTCGTGTCCCGCAAGCTGTACCCCAACGTCGACTTTTACTCAGGCATCATCTACGAGGCGCTGGGCATTCCGGTGGGGATGTTCACGGTGTTGTTTGCGCTCGGGCGTTTGCCGGGGTGGATCTCGCATTGGCGCGAGATGCACAAAGATCCCGCCACCAAGATTGGCCGGCCGCGACAGATCTACCAAGGCGCCGCCGCGCGCAGCTACGTCGAGATTTCGAAGCGCTAGCGCTGCCGCTAAAACGCTGCGTCGCAGCTGCATGGGCAGCGCCGCGCAGTGTCGTTAGCCAAACCACGGGCTCACGAGCCCGAGCACGACGACGCACACAAGGTAGCCCACGACGTCAAACGCGATGCCGGTGGTGACCATCTGGCGCATGCTCACCGCGCCGGTTGCGTACGCCATGGCGTTTGGTGCGGTCGAGATCGGCATCATGAAGCCAAAGCTCGCGCCGATACTGGCACCGAGCACTGCGGGCAGCACCGGTGTGTTGGTCGCGTGGCTGAGGGCGACCGCGAGCGGCACCATCAACGTCGCTGCCGCGGTGTTGCTTGCGATCTCCGAAAGCAGCACCGCGGCCGCAGTCACGAGAGCGATGACGCCCCACGCGCTGTGCACACCCGTCCAGTGCACCAGCAAGCGACCCCAATTGTTGGCGAGTCCCGTGCGGTTGGCGAGGTCGCCCAGCATGATGCCGGCCGCGAACAACAACACGGTGCCCCATTCGATGCGTGTGGCTTGCTGCCAACTCAGCGCGCGCACCGGACGCTCGCCGGGCCGCTGAATCGGCCACACAAACAGCAACCCCGCCGCCAGCAGCGCCACCACCTCCTCGGGGCAATGTTGCTTCCAGGTATTTACCATCGACGAACCGGCGGCTTCCAGCACGCCTGGGATCAACCAAAACGTCACAGCGAAGGCAAACGCGCAGCAGGCCGCCACCTCGCCCCGCGACCACGGCATCGCGGTGTTCAACGTCGACACCGCGTCGGCATCGAGCCGCTGACCCGGCCGCAAGCCAAAGCGCCACGCCAACAACAACCACATCGCCAGCATCATCGCGACGCCGATGGGCAAACCCACCGCCATCCAACCAAAAAACGTGATGGGGTGGCCCGCCTCCATGAGCGCGCGCACGCCGATGAGGTTTGGCGGCGTGCCGACGGGGGTGCCAAGGCCACCCATCGACGCGCCCCACGCGACCGCGAGCACCATCGCCGCCGCGAAACGTTTGTTCCCTTTGGCGATCGACAGCGCGATGGGCAGCACGATCGCTGTGGCCGCGGCGTTTGAAGCCCACATCGACATCAAAAACGTGATGCCTGAGGTCGCCACCAGCGCGCCCAGCTGGGTCTTTGCGACGCGCGCAAAGCTGCGTGCGAAGCGTTCGCCCAAGCCATGGATGCGCATCGCTTCGGCGACCATGAAGCCACCGACGAACAACAACAGCACGGGGTTGCCGATGGCAGCGAAGATTTCCTTGGGCGTGCCGAGGCCCAGCAAGATCGCACCGCACATCGCGATGAGCGACGTGGCTGCGGTGGGCGCAGCTTCCGTGATCCACCAGATGGCTGTGAACGCGAACAACGCCGCCAGGCGCGATTGATCTGAGCCATCACCAGCACCCCACACCAGCAGTGCACACAGCGGACCGAGCAACAAGCCCGCGCGCACCCGCCAGGTGTCAAATGCCGAGTGTGGCGTGGTGTCGAGGTCAAGACCGATCATGCGCGCATGCTACGCGAACTCTTAGGTCGTGCGCGCGGCTTTCGGTAGGCTCACCTTCACGATGGCGCACCAGGTCAAAACCCCGAGCACGCTGATCGCGTTTTTGGTGGCGCAGCTGCCGCAGCTCAACCGCAACAGCATTAAAGATCGCTTGCGCGACGGTGCAGTGCGCGTCAACAACGTCGTCACCACGCGGGCGACTCATATGCTCGCGGCCGGCGACGTCGTGGCGCTCGGCAACAAAACCACCGTGACGCAGGCCGCGAAAGACGGCGTGGAGATCTTGCACGTCGACCAGCACCTGGTGGTCGTTGGTAAGCCCGCGGGTCTGTTGACGGTGCGCGGTGGTGCCGGCGGCGAACCGACGCTGCTCAACATCGTCGGCAAAAGGTTGGTGGGTGAGGCGCGGTTGTTTCCCTGCCACCGCCTCGACCGCGGCACCAGCGGTGTGCTGGTGTTGCCGCGCACGCTCGCTATCCAAGAGTTCTTTTTCGCGCATTGGTCCGAGGTTGAAAAAATCTACGTCGCGGTGGTGTGCGGGCGCTTGCGTGACGATGCCGGCACCATCGACGCACCGCTGTACGAGCACGCCGGTTCGCTCGACGTCACGGTGTCGGATCGTGAGGGAGCGCGCAGCGCGGTGACGCACTACCGCGTGCTCAAGCGCAGCGCACAGCACACGCTTGTCGAGCTCAGGCTTGAGACCGGTCGCAAGCATCAGATTCGCGTGCACATGCAGCACCTGGGGCACCCAGTGGCAGGCGACGAGCGCTACGCGACCGGCAAGCAACCACCACGCCTGTGTTTGCATGCACGCGAGTTGCACTTTGCGCATCCAACAACGCAGCAACCCATGCGTTTTTCAATCGACGTGCCGCCAGAGTTTGCGTTGCTTTTTTAAGCCACGGCGAGGCGCATCAAATCCACGACGCGGGGCCACCCAACCCGGTCGAGGCCGCAACAGCGGCGACCCGCAAGACGCCTGTTAGGCTGAAAGGCACCGCGCGTGTCGTTACGGGGGGTTTGCTACGCCGCCGCATGACGTATGGCTCGGCGATGGCATCGAGAGAAACCAACAGCGGTGCGAAGCGTGGCCTCATGGGGTGGCTGCGTTCAGCGAAGCAGGCGGAAGAGACCAGCCACCACCAAGTCGCCGCGCGTCGCGTCTCGGTACCTGTCGTCGATCCCGATCGACCGCTGACGCAAGACGTGGTGCTGCGGCACACGGACAAAGGCGAGATCGCGCGCGGTGGCATGGGCAGCATTCGCAAGGTGGTCGACAACAACCTGCTGCGCACCGTCGCGATGAAGGTGCTGTTTGCGGAGCACCGCCAAGATCAAAAGACCATGCAGCGCTTCTTGGAGGAGGCGCAGATCATGGGGCAACTTGAGCACCCAAACATCGTGCCGGTGCACGACTTGGGTGAAGATGAAGTGGGCACGCGCTACTTCACGATGTTGTACGTGCGCGGCAAGACGCTCACCGAAATCTTGGCGTCAGACACGCTGATCCACGGCTCGCATGAGGCGCACTACCGCTTGCTGCAGATGTTTTTGAAAGTTTGCGACGCTGTTGCATTCGCGCACTCCCGCGGCGTGGTGCACCGCGACCTCAAGCCCGACAACATCATGGTGGGGGCGTTTGGCGAGGTGTATTTGATGGACTGGGGCATCGCCAAGCTGCTCGGTCGCGCCACCGCCGCGAAGTCCGTTGCCGTGCCCGCACCGTTAGACGGCATGCCCGAGCCGGTGCGCATCAACCGCGGAGGTTTTGAAGCGGACGACGAAAAGGGCCAGATCATCGGCACGTTTTTTTATATGGCGCCCGAGCAAGCGCACGCGCGCATCGAGGAGATCGATGAGCGCACCGACATCTTTCTGCTCGGCGGCGTGCTGTACGAGATCTTGACCGGGCAACCGCCCTATATGGGGTCGACGGTGGTTGAAGTGGTGCGCGCGTCGCAGGCGTGTCGTGTGCCGGCGCCTGAGCTGGTCGCGCCCGAGCGCAATATTCCCGCGACGCTGGCGCGCATTTGCATGCGATGTTTGCAAAAAGACCGAGCGGATCGCTACCAACACGTCGCTGAGCTGAAGGCCGACCTCGAGCAATTTCTGCAAGGTGGCGCGTCGTTTCCGACCGTGGTGTTTAGCGCGGGCGAGCTGCTGATGCGCGAGGGCGACAAGGGCGAGCAGGTGTTCATCATCAAAAAGGGCACCGTGCAGGTGTACAAGACCTACGCAGACGGCCGCAGAAAGGGCCTTGCCACGCTGGGGGCGGGCGCGGTCGTCGGTGAGGCCGCGGTGTTGTCGTCGCGCGAGCGCGTCGCGAGCGTGGTCGCAGTCGACGAG
>JAYTVG010000286.1:0-1976 GCA_043744135.1 Deltaproteobacteria bacterium
CATGGCTCGCTGCTGCCGCGCTGGCGAGGTGCCGCCCCGATTCAGCGCGCACTGCAAGCCGGTGACGCCACCACCGGGGTGTGCTTGATGCAGATGGTCAAAGCGCTCGACGCCGGCGACGTGTACGCGCGCGATGAATTTCCCATCAACCCATTTGACGACGGTGAAACACTGATGGCGCGCGTCGCCGACGCGGGCGCCGCGTTGTTGTTGAAACACCTAGACGCGCTGTTGGCGCAAAAGCTCCCGTGTGTGCCGCAAGACAGCGACGGCGTCACGTACGCGCATCAACTTACCAAGGAGGAAGGGCGCCTTGACTTCACGCAGCCGGCGCGGCGTGTGACGGACACAGCGCGGGCGATGCACCCTTGGCCCGGTGCGTTCACGCACCTGCGCGGCGAGGTTTTGAAGCTCTTTCGCCCACGTCGCGTCACTGCAAGCGGAGCGCCCGGCACGCTCGTCGGCCTCAACGATGGCATCGTCATCGCTTGCGCCGATGGCGCAGTGGCGTTTGGTGAAGCGCAGCTCGCGGGCAAAAATCGTGTGCCGGCACACAGCTTGGTGCACGGACGTGTGCTTGCGTTGGGCGATCGCGTGGGCGACGCTGTCAGCTGAGGTTTCATGACACATCGCGACGTCACCGCGGAAATCGTCGATGCACTCACCCACAGCGACGGTGTTGTGTGGCTGACCGGCGCCGGACTGAGCGTGGCGTCGGGAATTTCGCCGTACCGAAAGAGTAACGATGCCGTCTGGGCGAATTTTATCACCGACTGGGGAACTGTCGCGAAATTCCGCGCCAACCCGCACGCGTGGTGGACTGAGTTTTGGCTCAAGGCACACGGCTTTTCGACCCAGCCCGAAAACGCAAGGCCGCAGCCAAACGCCGGCCACCACGCCATCCGCGCGCTGATCGAAGACAATCCGCACCACCGCGTCATCACGCAAAACATCGACGGACTACACCGGGCCAGCGGTGTCCCCGAGCGGCAGCTTGTCGAGATCCACGGCAGACACGATCGCTTCGTTTGCACAAACGCACAGTGTGCGGGTGCCATCGACCCCGTCAACGACGCTGACTTGACCCTGCTTGAGCGCGGCGAGGTGCCGCGCTGCGCCATTTGTCAAAGTGCGCTGCGGCCGCTCGTGTTGTTGTTTGACGAAAGCTACGACGCCCACCCTGGGTACAACATGCGCGAGGCCATGCGCGCGCTGACCGCTGCGCAGCTCGTGTTGTTTGTCGGCACCAGCTTCTCCGTCGGCATCACTGACTACGCGGTGCACGCGGCGACAACCGCCGGGGCCAGGCTGGTCAACATCAACGTCGATGCGATGGAGGGCTTCGCAAACCTTCTCGGCCCCGCTGAAGTGACGCTGCCAGCATTGCGCGCGGCGGTCATGCGCGACGCTTGAGTCGGCTCGTCAGTTGACGGTGCAGCCGGAGACAACGGCACAAGTCACCGAATCGCATCAACGTCCGAAACGCGGCGACCGAATTTCGTGGCCGTAAATTTGCTGATGGCGCCGGCGTACTCCACCATGCCCAAACGGAGCACGTGCTTCGTTGTTGGATACCCGCCACATGACGATGTTGACGTCGTCGCTGCGCATGTTTTCGTGCGCAACGGTGGAGTTGTATCCGCGAACGGTCGATGAGGAAGGACGAAGGATGGTGGCCATGGCAGCCAAAGTCGCGAGAGAGTTTCAACCAGGCGAAGTCGATCCGCTCGACCTCAACAGTTTGTACGAGCCCGTGGCCGCACCGCTAGCGCTGGTGGCGCCGCAGCGCTCGTCAGGGTTGGTCATTCCACTGCCGAATCAGCTCTATCAAGGTGATACGGTTGAGACGATGTCGCAGTGGGAAGACAAGCTATTTCACGCGTGTATTACTGATCCACCTTATAACATTGCGAAGGATCGAAAAGGTCTGTCGTGGGCATTTTCGTCGCACGTGACCATTGATTCAGAATGGGATC
>JAYTVG010000287.1:0-1975 GCA_043744135.1 Deltaproteobacteria bacterium
GCGAAAAAAGCCCCAGCGAGCCCGCGAAAAAAGCCCTCGCAAGCCCGCGAAAAAAGCCCCCGCGAGCTCGCGAAAACCTCTCACATCACCTCACGCAAAATCGCCAACCCCCGCTGCATCTCCGCGCGCGTCGCGCACAACGCTGGCGCCAACACCACACGCCCCAGCATGCCCTTGCCCAACCGCAACCCGCGCTGCCACGCGGCCGCGCGCACGGCGTCAGCGTCACCGACTTCAACGGCCTGCCACAAGCCTGCACCGTGGTGTGCTATCCCTGCGTCGTCGAGCGCGCGCTCAAACGCGGCGCCGTGGCTTTCTTTGAGCAAGTGCCGCGCTTCTAAGATGTGGTGGTGGGCGCGCAACATCGACAGCTCGTCGCCGTCCCATGTCGAGATCAGCGTGAGGGGCTTGTGCACGTAGTGTGTGTCGTCGACAAACACGTGGCCGAGCTGCCCGCCCGCGTACCACAACACCACGTTGGGCTTGAGCGCTGCGCCATCTGAGTCCCACAAATTCGCGCCCACGCGCCCTAAGCCGCTGGCGGTTTCGACCGCGACGATGGGCACGCCGGTGTCGTGGTGGATGCGCGACAACTCGCTTTGAAACTCCACAGGCAACACCAAGCCGCTGCGCTCACCGACGAGCTCGACGACAATGCCAAGCACGCGCTCGGGTCCGACGCTGTTGAGCACCGCCATGATCGCGCCGATGCTCGCGTCGGTGCCTGCTTGTGCGGGGTGCGGCACGCGCGGCCAATCAAACCAGCCGTAGGGTTGCACTTCGCCGGCCGGATCCGACAGCGAACGCGCCGCCGCCGTGGTGTGTCCGACGTATTGCCGTTGTAGGCCAATGACGACGTCGGCGTCTTTGCGTTTGACGCGCAGCATGCGGATGGTCTTGTCGATCATCTCGTCGCGCCCAGAGGTGAAAAACACATGCGGCAAGCCCTTAGGACCCAAGTGCATGAGCGTTTCCGCATAGCGCACGATCGACGGCGTGCACCAGTTGGACAGCGTGAGCTTGGTGCCCACCGATCCGGTAAACTCGCCTTCTTTGAGCGCGCGCACCAAACGCGGATGGCGTTCACCAAGCGGTGCTTGCACCGACGACGCCCAGTCGATCACCTCCACCTTGTCTGCGCGTGACGAGGGTGTCGGTCCGATCAGTGCGGTGGGGCAATGCGGTCGACGCAACGGGATGCGGTAGTAAAGGGCCTGCCCGCTTTTGTCGCCGTACTGATCCTTTTTGAAGTGCTCGACAACGTACGCGCCAAACACGCGGTTGATGGCGGCCATGTCGCGCGTGAAGCCCAAGCGGTTGCGACCGCTCATGAACTGATAGCGGTAGTCACTCGACGCACCCAGCGTCGGGTTGCGTTTGATCTCCGCCACGCGCTGCACTTGCGCGCTCTTTAAGCGCCGACCGAGCCCCGTCGAGCGCGCCCCCGGCGCCACCGTGATGTTCGCGGAGTAAAACGTGTTGTGCGCGCCGTTCATGGAGTCGTCGCGCGGGCCGTCTGATTTATAGTGCTCGACGGGGCCGCCAAAAGCGTAGCCCAAGATGCGCTCGCCGACGTCGGTGTAGCGCACCAACAGCACGCCGACGCCGCCATCCGAGGTCACCATACGCTTGAGCTCGTCGTCGCTGTCGCGGCGGCCCTCTTCGTAGGTGGCGTTTTCGATGTCGACGATCTTGTCGGCGTAGTCGCCCCACTCGCTGGGATCGAGCACCAACACGCGCGCGCCCAAGACCTCTGCCAGCAAGCGCGTCGGCTCAATGCCAATCTGCGCGCTCCAAGCGTCGTAGGCGTCTTGCGGGTGCGCGGCTTTGTCGACCTCGTCAGAGATGTGCTTGAGGCGCTCGATGATGCGCTGCGGGTAAGCCCACGCGCGCTCCAGGCCGGTGGCTTTTTTGAGCGCGTCTTCCACAAACGCGTCGTCGAACTGGCCCTCGAGCGCCAACACGCGGTCGCAGA
>JAYTVG010000288.1:0-6317 GCA_043744135.1 Deltaproteobacteria bacterium
CGTCTTTGGCGCCTTCGCGATGCACGCGCTCGCGGACCATGACGATGTGTTGCTGATTAACGACGGTGCGCTCCCGTTTAGCTCAGCGAGTTTCCGCTCGTTTGTCGCTTCCTTTCGCACGGTGTGCTTCACCGCAGGTAGCCGCCAGGTCTTGGCCGCGGCGTTGGTTGGTGATGCGCTTGACCTCAACGACGTCGTCATGTCGTTGCACGCGGGCGCAGGTGCGCAACTGCAAACAACCACCGCGGTCAATTTGCAAAGCGGCGCGATGTTGTTGCGCGACGTCAACGGCGCCGACCGCGTGTGCGTGCAGGTCGCAAACGCGCGCAAAGACGGTGAGGGTGCACGTCCCGCGCTGTGTGTCGGCAACCCTGACGAGGTGGAGGTCTGCGTTAAGGCGTTACTGCCCGCTGACGTGCTGCCGTCCAAAAGGCGCGAGCCGGCGGCGCCGACGTGCGGTGGTGCGCCTTCGGATCACGCAACGGCCGCGTTGATGGTTTGCCTGGCACGGTGGGCGCGCCGACGCAGGCCGGAGCCGGCGTCGTCGCGCACCGCTCGCTAAAATCGGTCGTTGATGAAGACACGGTGCGCGTCGGTGCGCGCGTCGCCGCGTACACCACGCACGTGCTCAGCGGTGGCATGCATCCACGCGTTTCGGCAGCGCAAACAACAGTACCTACCTGCACCTCGACGGACCTGGTGGGTTTGCACGCGAAACGGCTCGTTACACCACTGGCACACCGTGGCGAGCGACGCACCCGCTTGCGCGAGGGCACACGCCCGACAACGCCACTTCACGCTGCGCGCATCCGCACCGTCTGCGAACTGCGCTTGCATCTCGCGCGCGACCACACGCTTGGCGCACGTCGGGCAGTGCATCGGCTTTACGACGCTGCCGCTTTTTACCAACCGCGTCAGCTTCGCGAAGGTGCGGCGTCGCTCCCGCCAGGCGTGATCGTGTTGAAGAAGGTCGATGCGACGGCGCGATTGGTCACGCGATTTGCACGGCTTGCACCATGCACAAAAGCCGTCGCGCTTTTTGGCCTCGCGGTTGTACAGCGCAGTAGGTTTGTCCTCGCCGCACCGCGCGCAGCGCTTCACGACGGGTGCGGCTGCGTACGCGACGCGGTCGGGCGTGCAGATGAGCACAGTGGTCTTTGACGTCATGGGGCACCTCGGCACCCCTGACGGCGCCGCTGTCAGCGGGTGTCGTGAGGCGCCGTCGTATCAATGCAAGTCGAACGCATGCGGCACCGACGCTACGCGTGTGCAGCGTATTCACCGCGTGCCTCGATATGCGGGCGTGGATGCGGGCTACTGCGCGCAGATGCGCGGCGGCGCGTCGGGCCCATCAATGCGCGGCACAAACCATGTCATCGCCATGCCCGGAAGGGTCACCACCAACGTGAACGCGAAGTACGCTGTAAAGCCGATCGCATCAGCCAAAAAACCCGACAACACGCCGGCGAGGGTGAAGCTCACGCTCATGAGTGCGGTCAGCAATGCCATGTGCGCGGCCTTGTGGTCGGCATGGCAGTTGCGCATGATGTACACGGTGAACGCGGCGGTCCCAAGACCAGCACCGATAGCCTCGACAACGACCACGACGGTGACCACCGCCAGCATCTTCGCGGTGCCAAGCGCGCTTACCGCCGGTGCGAACCAAGCCAGCAGCGCGAACAACACGTGCAAACCATTTTGCGCAAGCATGAACGGCCAAATCCACCGCTTCAGGCCGCCCCTTTTTGCGATGAGGTAGCCGCCGACCGCGGGAGCGACCAAGCTCGCGATCATGCCGAGTGTGCCGTTGACGTAGCCGTATTGCTCGAGCGTGAGCCCGACCGCGGATTTCAAAAACGGAAACTTCATCTTCATCAAGAAACTCTCGCCGACGCGAAACAACACGATGTACAGCAGGATGCGCGCGGCGTAGGGCTGTTCCAAAAATGACACGAAGGCGATCTGATAGTGTGACGACGACGACGCCATACGACGCTTGAGCGTTGGCGCCACCGCCACCACCGCTAACAACGTCGCGAACAAGCCAATGACGATCCACTCAGTGACATCGACACGAGCGAGCCGCTCTGCCAGCTTTGGAAACTGCAGCGCGCCCGTCGCCTTTGCGTCTTGCCACGGCGTGGATGCCAAACAACCGCGCGTCAGCAACACCACCGCGGCCATAGCGCACGCGCCCACCAGAACCCGCAAACGCAACAAGCCCGCGAACAGCTGTCGAAATGTGCGGCGCTCGGTCTCGGACGTCGGCAACACGACACTGTGAAACGCGAGCAGCGCAAACATCACCGCGGCCATCGCAAAAAAACTCGCGCTCCAGCTGAAGCGCTTCGCCATGATCACGAGCGGCCCAGAGCACAACAGGAGGCTCAAGCGGTACGCCGTCACGCGCGACCCAACAAACAGCGCCTGCTGATCTTTCGTCAGCAACTCAAGGTAAAAGCCGTCGACGGCGATGTCGTGGGTGGCCGACAACACCCCCAACACCAAGAAGCACACGGGCGCCAGCGTCAGCACATTTTGCGTCGTCGACACCACCGCGAGCGCCAGTACTGCGATGGACAGCATCACCTCTAAGGCGATGAGCCACTTGCGCTTGGTCGCGTAGGCATCCGCAAACGGCCCTAAGATGAACTTGAGGTTCCAAGGCACGTGAAACAACGAGGTCAGCCCGATGGCTTTGAGCGAGGCACCCATCTCCGTGAAAAATAAGTCCGCGATCGAGTTCACGATCCCATAGGGAAACCCCTCGGCGAAATTCGTGGAAGCGGTCCACGCCGCGGGCGCACGTAACGATCGCATTTTCGCGTTGAGCTGGGCAAGCATGCTGTCGGTTAGCGCGTGCGAGGCGTCGCAGCTAGGCGGCACCGTCAACGCTTTGGTTGAGACGTATGACGGGCACTCAACACGGCGCTATGGGCAGTTGCGCTCTCGCGTCACGAAACGCTGCACGTTGTCGCTGCCGCGTGCGGTGCCGACGACGACCATGCGGGCGTTTGTGCCGGTGGCCACGCCGTTTGCGAAGCTGTCGCGGCCCGCCGACAACACGAAGTCGTCTTCGACCTGCCACGTCGTTCCCTCGTCAAGGCTTGATCGCGTCACCCAGTGGTAGCTCGTGCCGTCGTGACACCGTCCGCTCACGAGCAGTGTGCGCGACGCACGGTGGTACGCCATCCCCCGCGCCGCGCACTGCTGCCCGACGGGCGCAACGTCGTCGATGTTGCTCCACGTCGCGCCGGCGTCGTTTGAGCGGCGCACCAGCCAATGCGAGTTGCCACTGGCGTCGCGCGCGTAGCCACTCGCAAACACCGCCCCGAACCGTCCCACCGCGACACCGGTGGCAACGGAGCCAACCGATGAAGCTGCCGGTGACGGCGCGAGTGAAAACTCATCCACGGTTGACCACGCCGCACCGCCGCGCCTGCGCACCTTCCACAGATATTGGCTGCCGTCGAAGTCGTAGCCGGCTGCGAATACGTCCGCGCTCACGATGTTTTGGGCGAGCGCGTTTACGCCTGTGGTCGCGACCAGGGCGACGTCGTCGTCGTCGATCGTCCAGTTGGTCCCGTCTGTTGAGGTGCGCACCACCCAGTGGTAGCCGCCGGGACTTTGCGCCTCGACGCCACCCACAAGCACGGCGCCATCAAGCGTCATGAGCGTGGCGTGTGCGCTCGCAGCGGGCAACAAGGGGTCGCTAAAGGTGTCGACGGTTTTCCATGTCAGCAGTGGGCGCGCGCGCGTCACCCACGGCCCAGCGTTTGAGCCCAGCTGGTTGGTGCCGCCCGCGACGACGAAGCCCAGCACGCCGCGCGTGATGCTGTCGGGGTGCGCACTGATGCCCGGGCCCGCCGAAAACGTGTCGAAGGTGGAAAACGCGTTGCCGTTTTGTGAACGCCGCACCACCCAGCTCGATGTCGATGGATCTGACCAGTTGGTGCCGACGGTGACCACGCTGTTGCCGTTGATGAACGCTGCGGCGCCGCCGGTGCGCAGTGACGCGGCCGGGAAAAACGTGTCCGTCGTCGACCACGTGCAAATCTGCGCGCGCGCGATCGGCACGAGCGACACGAAGCTAGCGAAGACAAACGCGACGATACGCAGACGGGTCATGTCGACACGGTACGAGCCGGATCCTCGAGCTGCAAGCGCTCTGGTGGGCTCCACGATTTTGAGACAGCGTGCGAACGTGAACACCACTTCGACTGCTTGCTTGATGGCTCGTGCTGCGCATGAGCGCTGGGCTGTCGTGGACATCAAGCAACGAACGCGCTTGCTGCGCAAGCTGCGCGACACGTTGTTGACGCGCGCGGACGACGTCATCGCAACGGCGCACGACGAAAGCGGCAAGGTATTGTTTGAAGCCGTCGCGCTCGAGCTGGTGCCGACAGTGCTCAACTTAAGCTACGTGGCGAGCATCGCGCCCGAAGCGCTTGCGAACGAAACCTTGCGGCCATTTTTGCCTTCGGCGCGGCGCGCGCACGTCGCCTACCACCCCGTCGGCGTCTGCGCGCTGGTGTCGCCGTGGAACTACACGTTGGCCATCGCCATGGCGACGATCGCACCCGCGCTCGCTGCCGGCAACGCCGTGGTGTGGAAGCCGGCGCCGCGCGGCGTGCGCATGGCGGCGTTGCTGCATGAGGTGTTGGTCGCTGCCGGCTTAGACGGCGACCTCCTGCAGGTGCTGCCGTGCGACGTCGACACGGGGCGCGCGCTGCTTCAAGCCGACATCGACCACGTGACATTCGTCGGCAGCACCGCTGTGGGTCGTGAGGTCGCGCGCGTGTGTGGCGAGCGCCTCATCCCATGCATCGTGGAGCTCGGCGGCAAAGCACCCGCCATCGTGATGCCCGACGCGGATTTGACGAGAGCCGCGCGCGCGATCGCCTACGGGCGCTTGGCGAATCTCGGTGCTAGCTGCGTCGCTGTCGAACGCGTGCTCGTTCACGCATCGGTGGCCGACGCGCTGCGCTCGCGGCTGCTTGAGATCTTCGCCACGACGCGTTTGGAGATGACGCGCGTGCACGATCTGTCGCGCGTGCACGCAGCGGTGCAACAAGCCCGGTCGCACGGGGCACGCGTGTCCGGCGACGGACCTTGGCTCATCGAGGGCACGGACCACCTCGACCTCGAGCTGAGCGCGAACGAGACGTTTGCGCCCGCGCTCACCTTCGAGCGGTTTCATAGTGTTGACGACGCGATCGCGCGCGCCAACGCCCATGCCTTACAACTGTCCGCGTATGTTTTTTGCCGTGACCGCGTGCAGGCGCGGGCCATCGCGCGTCGGCTACGCGCACCAAATGTCGTCGTCAATGATGTGATGACGCAGTACGCGCTGATGGAGGTTCCATTTGGCGGGCGGGGATCATCAGGTATCGGCCGCGTGCACGGCATCGCGGGCTTGCGCGCGTTGTGCCACGCGCAGGTGCTTGTCGAGGGTCATCTGCCAATCAACAAGGAGCCGTGGTGGCTCCCGTACGACGACGCCATCGCCAAGCTCGCGCTGCGGACTCTGCCAGTCGCGGTGCGGCTTTGGGACCGGATCAGCGCCGTCCGCCGATGAACCAAGCTAAGCTCGCCACATGCACTCACACGAGATCATCAAGCGCGCGCTACAACAGCGGGGCGCGAAACAAGTTGCTAGTGACCTAGATGTGTCGCTCTCGCTGCTTTACAAATGGAGCGAGCCGTCAACACAAAGCGGCGCGACAAACCCCCTGGACAAAACGGTCGAGCTTGCTGCTGCCTGTGGCAACACCGTCGTGCTTGAGTGGCTCTGTCAGCGTTTTGGCGGCGTGTTTGTCAAAAACCCAGACGCGCGACAAGGGCGCGTCGACGTGCTCGTCGAAACCCAGCGTATCTTGAAGGAGTTCTCTGACGTGTTGTCGGCGGTGTCGACGGCGTGGGCCGATGCGCGCGTTTCGCCGACGGAGGCTGCGGCCATCCGCAAGGAATGGGACGAGCTCAAAAGTGTCGCGGAGACCTTCGTGCTGGCATGCGAGCATCGCGATCCCGCGCACCAGCCGCGCGCACGCTAGTTCACCGACCTTGGGAGGTGAACAAAGCAATTGCATTGTTCATCTCCCAAGGTCTCGCTGAAATCACGCCGGCAAAAACGACAGACGCTCCGAGTCCATCACAAACGCAGCGATGTCGGTCCAAAGCGCGACGAACTGCGCGCGCGCGAAGTGCGAGCCAGAATGCAGCCAATCGACGTGGGGCGGATCGTGAGTGTCATCGTCGAAATGGCCGAGCACGTCGTGGTGGTCGGCACGCACCGCACGCAATAGCGGCCCGTGCAC
>JAYTVG010000289.1:0-1963 GCA_043744135.1 Deltaproteobacteria bacterium
ACCGGGCGGGACTATCGCGACTGCGTGATCTCGCGCGGCCGCACGGTCGAGCCGGGCGTGTTGTTGAAGGACTTCTTAGGGCGTGAGCCGACCGAGGCCGCGTTTTTGAAGATGACGGGCATCAAGTCGAACTGACGCGTGTTGCGCATCGGCCACCTGCAGTTGCCCGTGCCGGCGATCGCCGGCGCATTGTCGGGATTCTCTGATCTGCCAATGCGTCGCGTGGCGCGTGCTTTTGGCTGCGTGTACGCGATGAACGAGGTGGTGCTCGACGAGTTGGTGGTGATGCCGGGGAAGCTGCAACAAGCGATCTTGCGCGTCGAGGATGACGACCATCCCGTCGGTGGACAATTGCTCGGCGCCACGCCCGACACCTTCGCCGCCGCCGCGCATTTGATGGTGGACGCGGGCTACGACGTCATCGACATCAACTTTGGCTGCCCGGTGAAAAAGACCCTCGGGCGCTGTCGCGGTGGCTTTTTGTTGTCTGAGCCGGACACGGCTCTCGAGATCGTTTCGCGTGTGCGCGACGCCGTGCGACCCGAAGTACCCGTGACACTCAAGATGCGCCGCGGTCTCGACGACAGCGATGCGTCGCGCGAACGGTTTTGGCGCATCTTGCGAGGTGCGTTTGATCGTGGCGTCGCTGCCGTGTGCGTGCACGGACGCACGGTGCAGCAGCGCTATGTCGGCCCATCGCAACGCAGCTTTCTGCGCGAAGTGAAGCAGCGTTTCCCCGAGTGCACGATTTTGGGGTCGGGCGATTTGTTTTGCGCGAACGATGTGAAGCTGCTGCTCGACGACACCGCGGTGGACGGTGCGTGGATCGCGCGCGGCGCCATCGGTGCACCGTGGATCTTTCGCGAAGTTCAGCATCTGCTCGCCACCGGTGAACAGCACCCACCGCCGTCGTTCGCCGAACAGCGCACGGGCGTGTGGATGCACATCAGCGAGCTCATGCAGTTGCACGGCCGCGAACTGGGCAGCCGCATCTTTCGCAGCTTCGGCATCAAATACGCAGAAGCCCACCCGAAGGCGGCCGCTGTGAAAGCAGGCTTTTGCGCAGCGCGCCACCACGACGACGTCAACTCCGTGTTGCGTCAATTCTATCACCACGATCTCGCGGAGGACCACTTTGGCGTCGTCACCCGCAAAGTGGGACCGGGACACTTGGTCGCTGCCGGTGCGCGGCTGTGAGTGATGTTAGTCGTGTGCGATGCCGGCGGCGCTCAGCGGCGCGGCGTCACGCGCGCGTTTGCTGTCGTTGAACATCGCGATGAACAGCAAGCCTTGTTCGCGTGCGTCGTCGATGGCCACGTGGGTGTGCGCGAGTGCGGGGAACCACCGGCGCGGCATGGTGCGCTTTGCGGTGTTGTGAAACCTCGTGTGCAACAGCGCCATCGCGAACGATTTGACGTCCAGCGCCGCGTGGGAAAACGGGCTCGCTCCCGTGAAACGGTGCAGATACCAGTGCACAAACGTGAAGTCGAAACCCGCCGGGTACGCCACAAACACCGGCTTGCCCGGTAGCGTCGACAGCCATGCGGTGTAGTCGGCCATCGCGGCCGCGGGAGCAACCAAGTGCTCGCGACACGCAGCCCAAGCTGTCGGTTGCGTCTTCCACCACGCCATCGTGTCGGGATGCGGTGCTGCGCCATCGAGCTGTACAAGGTTGCGCTCAAAACAACCGACCTCGTCGCCAGCCTCGGCAAACGCCACTGACGCAAACGACAGCATCGAATGTGGACCGGGAATCGGACCATCGGCCTCAACGTCAGTCGAGACGTAGACCTCACGCTTCACGGTTGGGTCGCGCGCTGCACAATCATGCGCACCGCGCAAAAATGTGGCACGGCCGCGAAGATCGTGAAGGCATGAAACAGCTCGTGGTAGCCGAACTCCGTGGGCCACAGCTTTGGGCGCTTCAGCGCGTAGCAAATGCCACCAACGGTATAAAACACGC
>JAYTVG010000290.1:0-1962 GCA_043744135.1 Deltaproteobacteria bacterium
CTCACGTGCTTTTGCTCCACGCGCGACTTAGTCGGCAAAGACGGCGATGGCGTCGTTGAGCGTGCGCAAGACGCCGTCAAGATGGGCATGGAGATCGAAGTTGAAGTGCGCGCCTTCGACCGGCGCTTCAAAAAAGTCAGCGTCTCGATGCGCGCTGTTGTCGAGGGCGACACCAAAGACGCGTACGACGAATACAAAAAACAGGAAGCCGCCCAAGGCCAAAAGCTCAACCCGCTCGCCGACAAACTGCGCGCGCTCACCAAAAAAGACTGAGCGCGCATGGCAAAGGTACATTTCGTCTCGCTGGGCTGCCCTAAAAACCGTGTCGACGCGGAGCACATGCTCGGCCTCAGCGTCGCGGGGGGGCACAGCATCGTCGATCGCGCAGAAGATGCGGACGCCATCGTCATCAACACCTGCAGCTTCATCGGCGAGGCGAAAAAGGAGTCGGTCGAGGCCATCTTAGAGATGGGTGCGCTCAAAAAGAAGACCGGCGCCAAACTCATCGTGTCGGGATGCATGGCGCAGCGCTACGTCAACGACCTTGTCACCGAACTGCCCGAGGTCGACGCGTTTTTGGGCACCAGCGACTACGCCGGCATCGGGGCACTGCTGCTTGGTACCGGCGCGCCGGTCGCCAAAAAGAAGCAACGCGTCACGCTGCCGATCTTGCCCGACGACGTCGAGGTACTCGCGGCAAAAAACCACGTCACGACCGAGCTAACCTTTGTCGCGGGATGCGATCTGCCGCGCATCAACTCGATGCCGCGCTACACCGCATATTTGAAAATCGCTGAGGGTTGCGACAACGCGTGCGCGTTTTGCATCATCCCGAAGTTGCGGGGTGCGCAACGCTCACGAACCATCGCAGACCTCGTCAAAGAGGCAGCTCGCTTGGCGGCTGACGGCGTCAAGGAACTGAACTTGATAGCGCAAGACCTCACGGGCTACGGCCACGATCTCGCGGAGCGCCCGACGCTCGCGCAGTTGCTTGAGGCGCTGTCGGCGGTCAAGGGCATCCGCTGGGTCCGCTGCATGTACATGTATCCGCGCACTTTGAGCGATGAGCTTTTAAGCGTGATGGACAGCGGCGCAAATACCCTCCCATACCTCGACATCCCCACCCAACACGGCAGCGACCGCATGCTGCGTCTCATGAAGCGCGGCAAGGACCAAAAGCGCCTGAGCGAGATGCTCACCGCGGTGCGCGCGCGCGTGAAGCACGCTGTGTTGCGCTCGACGGTCATCGTCGGGTTTCCAGGCGAGCAGGAAGATGACTTCGCGATGCTGATGGAGTTTGCGCAGGCGGTGCGCTTTGAGCGCTTGGGCGTGTTTAAATACTCCGACGAGGAGGGGACCAGCGCGTTTGACCTCGACGACAAGCTACCGGCCTCCATCAAGCGCGCGCGCTACGACAAGCTGATGCGCAAACAACGCCGCATCCACGAAGACAACAGCAAAAAGCTCATCGGCACTGTCCACGAGGCCGTCGTCGAAGGGCAAAGCGAAGAGCACGAGCTGCTCGTGAAGGGTCGGCTGTGGTCGCAAGCCCCCGAGATCGACGGCATGACGTATTTGTCGAGCGAGCGCAGCCTGTCGGTCGGCGACATCGTTCACGTCATCGTGGTCGACGTGAAGGACTACGACGTGGTGGCCGAAGTGCTCGATAGCGACGACCCGCGGATCCAGCAAAGCGCGCCGTTCACAGCACGTCACGGTCAAGCGCGCGCGGCCTAACGGCCCGCAGCGACGCAGCGAGCATCGATTTGCCGCGATGCACGCGACGCCAGCGTTTGCGGGATGGTCCGCGCAGCGACGTTGTGCACTTGCAGCGCTGCGCACTAGCGCGGGGAAAATTTGCTGACCACAGGCAGGTGATCGCTGAGCGTGTCGCGGTAGTCGGGCACTTCGGAGTCGATGCGCGCGATCACGGTGCTGACCGTGTTGACGACGTCTTCGAGT
>JAYTVG010000291.1:0-6290 GCA_043744135.1 Deltaproteobacteria bacterium
CCTTAGCGTGCGTCATGACGTCGGCCTGGCTCTTCCCCACGACGCCACCGTGCCGCTGCTGGAGCTCGACTAGTGAACGCGCAACATCCGTTGAGTGAACAGCCGGTGACCTCGACCACTGACGCTAAACGCGTCATCTGCGCACTCTGCCAGCGTTTTTTCGCGCAAGGTTGGGTGAGCGGTACTGGCGGCGGCGTCGCTGTACGCGTCGATGATGTCGTGTGCATGGCGCCGTCTGGGGTGTCCAAAGAACTGCTGCAAGTCAGCGACATTTTCGAGATCAACCTGCGCAGCGAAATCCTCAACGCAGGACGCGAAGGCAGCAAGTTGTCGCAGTGTGCGCCGCTGTTTTTGGCTGCGATGAAACTGCGCTCGGCCGGCGCTGTCATCCATTCGCACAGCGCATCAGCGGTGCTCGCCACACTCGCGCTGTGTAAACCAAGTCCCGTTGCCGCGGCCGACGGCGTCGTCGTGCTCAGTGAACTTGAGATGCTCAAAGGTCTCGCAGGCGTCGGCTACCACGACCATCACGCGGTGCCTGTCATCAACAACACTGCGCACGAGCGCGACCTCACTGACGCGCTGTCGGCGGCCATCGACGCGTTCCCCTCCAGCCACGCGGTGCTCGTCAAGCGCCACGGTGTCTACGTATGGGGCCGTGACTGGATCGAGGCGAAGCGTCACGCGGAGTGCTACGACTATTTGTTCGCATTGGTGTTGTCGGCGCTGCGCGTCGGCGTGTCGCTTTAGGAGGGGTGCATGCAAGTCCGTTGGCTCAACGACGAGATAGACAATGCCGCTGCGCTGACGGTATCGATGCTCGCGGACCATGGCGTGCACACGGCGTCACTGGGGACGGACAAAGCGCGTTACCAGCCCGAGCTTGATGCGCTAAGCGCACGCTGTGGCTACTGTATGCAAGACGTCATCACGCTCACACCATGCACCGATCAGCTCGACGCAATGTTGCAGAAATTCGACCGAGAGCACTCGCACAGCGACGATGAAGTGCGCTTCGTGCTCACGGGTGCCGGCGTGTTTGATATCCGCTCGCGCACCGATGCGTGGATGCGCATCGTGGTTGAAGCGGGTGATCTCATCGTGGTCCCGCACGATCGCTACCACCGCTTTGAGCTCACCGCGCAAAAATCGATCCACTGCCTGAGGCTGTTTAAGGACGTGGCCGGTTGGGCGCCGGTGTATCGCTCATGAACCCCCAATCGAAAGCTTCGATCGCAGCACGATGCCGATAGCACCACGCCACATTGACGCTGCTGGCTTGTTGTACGTCGCGGGCCTTAAAGCGGATGGGCCGCTCGATCGCGCGTTCACACGTGCATTGCGTGAGCTGGGCGACGTTGACGACGCAGGCCGCAGCTTTGCCGTGCTCACCGCGCAGGGCATGTTTCGTGTCAAGACGCGCATCGATGCCGCCTGCGCGCTGGTGAAGTTTGACACCACCAGGCATGCGCTCGTCTGCATGTATTTGTTAGCAAGCGGGGTCGACGCGCTGGAGCTGCCGGTCGACAGACGTGGCGCGCGGCAGCTGCTCGACGCGTGGCAGCGCACAGCCGATGCGCCACTGCACGTGCGCACAAACACGCCTGCGTTCGTTGTGCAGGCACTGCAAAAGAGCCGTGGTGACGAGGACACACGCGCGCTTTGCGAAGCCGCGACGCAGGCGCCGCCGATGACGCTGCGCGCAAACACGCTCAAGACCACTCAAACGCTGTTGATCGAGGCACTCGCGCGCGAAGGCTTTACAGCGAGCAGTCCGCGCTACGGACCCGACGCGGTGGTGTTGAAGGAGCGCGCCAACATCTTTTCTACCCGCGCGTTTGTCGACGGTTGGTTCGAAGTGCAAGATGAAGGCAGCCAGCTGGTATCGCTGCTGTGTGAGGCGCGCGCCGGCATGGTGGTGGTGGATGCGTGCGCCGGTGCCGGCGGCAAGACCCTGCACTTGGCTGCGCAGATGCAAGGCAAGGGGAGCTTGTACGCATGCGACACCCACACCGGTCGGCTGCGTGCGCTCAAGGAACGCGCCGCGCGCGCGGGCGCGCAAAACATCCGCATCACCGCCGTAGATGAAAACGTCCCGAGCGTGCGCGCTGACGTCGTTTTGGTAGATGCTCCGTGCTCTGGTACCGGCGTGCTGCGGCGAAACCCTGACACGTCGTGGACGTTGCGCGCGGATCACGTCGACCGCATGGCCGAGCAACAACAAGACATCTTGCGCAGCTACGCGCACGTGGTGAAGCCTGGCGGTCGCCTCGTGTACGCGACGTGCTCGGTGTTGGCGCAGGAAAACCAAACTGCCATCCGCCGTTTTTTGCAAGCTTGCCCCGGGTTTGACGTTGTCAACGCCAGTGAGGTCCTCGCGCGCGCGGGTGTGACCCTGGCGTGCCCAGAGCCGTTTTTTAGCGTCGCGCCGCACACGCACGACACCGACGGATTTTTCGCGGCGGTGTTGCAGCGGCGCACCGGTGACGCATGACGCTTGCGATGGTGTGGTGGTTGCTCGTGACGACGACGCAAGCGGTGCCGGCCGACCCGGCAGACCCGGCAGACCACGCACCCGCCCCGGATACGATGCATCAGGCACCGACAAAACCGTCGCATCCATGGCCGCAGCCGGTGGTGGCGCTGCTGCAGTGTGGCCTCGGCTGCGTGGTTGCGAGCGCCTTCGCGCCTACGGTGATTTGTTCGGTGGGGTCGTGTGCAGCGCTGCCGGTGTTGGTGGCGTACGCCGAGACGTGGGCGGGTGATCGCCTGGGTAGCACGCGTGCGCCACTGCTCGTCCCCGTCGTCACGGCGTACGCAACCATGACCACCACTGCAGCGCTCGCGGCGACCGTGTGGCTGATTTCAAGCTACAACAACACACCCGACCGCATCAAAAACCCCGCGACGCTCGGGACCTTGGTGGGGGGCGGTGCGCTGTCAACGATGGCGGTGGCATTGTCGTATCAGCTCAGTGCGGTGCCAACGCTTCCCGGTGACGACGGCACAGTCGCTCCCGAATTCTTCAACGCACCGCGACCACTCATCGATCGAGCTAAGGCAGCGCCGGCGTCGCGTGAGTGAAATTCACCGAGCTTGGATGTGAACAATGGAAATTCCATGTGGTCCCCAGGTCGACCTGCAAAAGCTCCACATGGATCCGCCCCCTAGGGGATCACGGATCGATTTGCACCAACAACCACTTCACGTTGGATCGATCGACGACGTGGATTTTGTTGTCGTAGTCTTTTCCGAGCGACGCCTTAAGCCCGGAGAAGCGATCGGTCTGCACCAGCACGAAGTCGCGCCCCGGCAGCTCGACTTGTTTTTTGAGATCGGCGCCTGATTTTTTGACCTGAATCTCTGTGTTTTTAGCGTAGAAGGTTTCACCCTTCCAGTCCATTTGATATGCGATGAGGGGTTCGTCCGCTTTGGCGAGTAAGTGGTATGTGTTGACCAGCCCCCGCTGGCTCCAGTGTTGGCTCGCTCGGTTGAAATGCACTTGCACCGCAAAGACTGCAAACGCGATGGCGCCGGTCAGCGTGCAAGCGATGAAGGCGCGGTTGGCGCTGCCGTCGCCGAGCGTGAGGTCCGCAAGCCAACGGGCGCGTCGAGAAAAATCCTGACGAACGGCATCAAGCGAGAGGCCTGCCACCATTGCCCCGCCGAAGCCAAACGCAGCGACCGCAAGACCTGCACGCCATTCAGAGCCCTCTGGAAAATAGTATTCGGGTTTGTATCCTTTATAGTGATACGTAAATAGGTCGATGAATGTCCAGGGTTCTGTTACGAGATCGCGCCCAATTAATAAAGTTAACAAAACGATGAAGACCGCGAGAGGCAGCGCCAAGCCGCGCGCCGAAGACAACAGCTCATCTAAAAACCAGCCCACCACGAGCGCCGCGGGAACGCACAATGGGAAGATGTAGTGGTGAAATTTTGTCGTCGTCGCGGAGAAAAATACGAAGGTCACGAGCGTCCACACCACGATCAACAGCGTGAAGCGGGCGTGCTTGCCGTCGCGCTTTGCGACCGCGGCGGAAAACCACGCGGGCACCACAAACGCGCTCCACGGAAACAACCCGAAACCCGCGTAGCGCACGTAGTACTCAAACGTGCCGCGATCGCCGTGCGCCCCGGCGCCGAGGCGGCCTAGCAGGTCGTACAACACGAAGCGCTGAAACCACGTTTTGTGCTGATCGTCGACGCCGGTGAACAGCGCCATCACCACAGGCCACGGCGCCGCTATCGCCAAAAACAGTGCAGTGCACGACGCCACGGCCGGTCGCAGCAAGCGTTCTTGCTGACCCAAAAGCACCACCGTCACCACCAGCGTGCCGCCGCACAGCGCGATGCCGACGGGACCTTTGGCTAGCATCGACAATGCGAACAACACCGCGGCCAGATGCAACAGCGGATCGCGCGCTCGCCGGTGAAGTACGACGACGAGCGCGCTCGCCGCCAGCGACAGCGCGATGCTGACGGTCGCGCGCACGGCGCTTTGCGATCCGAACATGGTGACGCCGGTTAAAAACGCACCGCTTCGGCCGATTTCGATCGCTTGCGGCAAAGTGCACGCGAGCACGACCGCGCTCAGCCATATCGGCAGGCGCGCTTTGCGCGACGTGTCCTCGTCATCCAACACCGCTACGCTCAGCAGCAGCAGTGCCGCGCTGGCGGGCCCGACGTACAACATATCGGTGATGGCTTGGCGCGCCATGAACGCCCAAAACGTCATCGTCGACAACACCACCGCAGACAGAAATGCCGCGCGCTGTCCCCAAAAACGATCGGCCGCAAAAAAGACCGCGCACACGGTCATCAGCGCAGTGAGCGCGCTAGGCAAGCGGCCGCACAACTCTGCGAACTGCGACATGGGGCCGGGCCCGTCCGCGCCGATCAGCCAGTACAAAGGCGCGCTAAGCCAAAACAACAGCACGGGCTTGGAAAAAAAGTAGGCGTCTTTCCAGTACGGGTACAGGTAGTCACCGCGCGTTACCATCTCGCGGGCAACTTCCGCGTAGTTGGTCTCCCAAGGATCGAAGTAGCCAATGCTGCCGAGCAGGGGAAAGAACACCCCGCATGCGATGGACACCGCGAACACGAACGTCCAGCGGCGCGCGTCGCGTGGGTCTGCACGATCCGCCATGGGTGCAACGAGGTGTGGTGCGCTCGGCGCGGCGGGAGAAACGGATGCGGGCTTGCGTGCCATTGCGTCGGGCTTATCGCGAACGTCAGTGTTTTTGAACCACGTGCAAAAGCGCGTACACTGGCCTCGCCCGATGAACACCCGCGCACCCGCACCCATTTTGGGATTCGACCCCGGCGCTGCGGTCGGTGACCCCGCGCGCGGCCAGCTCGTCGACAGCGACCTCGGCCACTTGCGTCGCGTGTTGCTCGAGATCAAAAAGGCGCTCAAAACGGCGATGTTCAACCGCCACCGCACCGACCAATTCGAGTCGTACATCGCCCCTGCACAAAGCTTGCTCGCAGCGTACTTGGAGATTCACGGTAGCTGCGAAATCAAGCTCGAGGTCTCGACGTTCGCGGTCGGCAACACACCGCTGTTTGAAGATGACAGCGCCGACATCAACATCATCTACCCGATGTGGGCGTCGGGAATTCGCTTGTTGATCTTTCGGCGCGGTGTGAGCGGTTTGGAGTTGTTGCGATTTTTTATGATCGTTGCCGACTACAAGCGCGGCAACCGCAGCGAGGACCTTGCGACTGTGTTGTGGAAGGCGAGCTTCGCGCACATCGAATGCGTGGTGGTGCAGGATTTCGATCTTGGCGACGATGAAGCGGGCCAAGAGGTTGAGATCGAGGTCGAAAAGGTGCTGTCGTTTTTGCAGGACCGCTTGCGCTCCGACAGCGCGGACTCGATCGGCTTCGCGCGCGTCTCGGTCGCAGATCTTGATCTCAAGCTCGAAAACCTCGAGCAGATTCGCCAAACGTCCGTCAGCCAACAGCACGTCGACCGCGAAGACAAAAAGTCAGTGCAACACGAGGTTGTCGCGGATGAGCGCCAGTTGCTTGCGCGCATCACCGCAATCTTACTCGACGTCATGCGCATGCCGGCAAGCAAGCGCGAGTTGGCGGACATCGAGCAGGCGCTCGAACAGCTGCTCGACGGGCTCATCTTGGAGGGCGAGTTCGGCATGGTCGATCGCTTGATCGAGCATTGCGATGCCCTCGCCCGTGATGGCGCGCTCGCACCGGAAAACCGCGAGATGGCCCGTCACTGTGGCGAGCGCTTGTATCTGCTGATGCACGAGGGCCAGCGCGTGCGC
>JAYTVG010000292.1:0-1952 GCA_043744135.1 Deltaproteobacteria bacterium
ACAATGATGATGTCGATGGCGGGCGCGCGCTGCGTCGCCCACACAGCGCCCATGCCGACAGCACCGATCAAGCTGCCAAAAAATGCCGCCAACAACACCATCGACGCACCCGCGCGTTTTGTCTCGTGGCGGCCACTGCGGTCGGGGCGCTCGATGCTTTGGCCGCGCTCGCCGCTGCGCTCAGCGACCAAACGCTGCGGCGCTGAACGCTCGAGCGGCGGCGGCTGAGTGGGGGGAGGCTGCGGTGCGCGCGGGCGACTCGCCGACGCCTCTGCGGGCGCCGGGACCATCGCGCTGCGGTCGCTGCGCTCGGCGGATCGTTCCGGCGGACGCGTGCGGCGCGCAATCTCGTCGCGAGCGACCACTTGTGGGCGCTTGATTGCCGGCAGTGACGCTTCGAGGTCGGTCTCCAGCTGCGTCTCGTCGCCGCTGTGCGCGTGCGCCGCACGGCGCGCACCGGCGATTGCCGCCGACGTCTCATTTTCGATCTCGCTGGTGTTGCCCTGCGAGCCACCACCATCTCCCGAGGCTTGTGCCAACGACGTCGCGCGCGCGCCCAGCCGAGCCCCCGACGACGAGTGCGCTGTCGCTGCGGCCCAGGTCTCGTGCGCATGGGGATCGTTTGCTAGATCCGCGTCATCGTCATCCTCGAGCCCCGCGTTGAGTGATGCGGCGACCGTGCGCGCGTGGTCGTCGTCGTCTTGTTCCGCTGACACGACGCTGTCGTGACTGGGGAGACTGCGCAGTTGTGTGGACGACACGCCGCGCTCCTCATCCGCGAACAGCGCGCGATACGCCTTGAGCCGCACTTGCTCCTCTTGAAACTCCGCGGAAAACAGCCGCTGCAAATAGCCACCAAGTTCCTCCTTTGACGACGCCATGCCCCCTTCAGACATGAATCGATCGAGGTCGGCAGCGAGCGTGCTTGCCCATCCGTAGCGATCGGCGGCGTCTTTCGCGAGCGCGCGTTGGATGATGCGCTCAAGCTCCTTTGGGATGTCGGCACGCAGTTGACGCGGCGGCACCACGTCGACCTTGCGCACCTTTTCCAAAAGCGCGAAGTCGCTTTCAGCCTTAAACGCGCGCTCCCCCGTGAGCAGCTCGTACAAGATGACGCCGATGGCAAAGATGTCGGCGCGGTGGTCGGTGGGTTCGCCGCGCGCTTGCTCGGGCGCCATATAGGCAAACTTGCCCTTCAAAATGCCGGTCTGCGTGCGCACCATTCGGTTGGCGGCCTTGGCGATACCAAAATCGATAATCTTGAGGTCGCCCTCGTAGCTGACGAGAATGTTTTGCGGGCTGACATCGCGGTGGATGATGCCCAGCGGTCGACCCTTGGTGTCGCGCTTGCGGTGCGCGTAGTCGAGCCCGTCGCAGATCTTCTTGACGATAAAACACGCGAGTCCAATCGACAGCGCGGTTTTGCCGCCCGGCCCGGCGTCGCGCGTGCGGTCCCACAACGCGCGCACGTCGTGACCGGAGACGTACTCCATGGCGATGAAGTAGCTGTTGTTGATCTTGCCGAGGTCAAAGATGGACGCGATGTTTTGATGGGTCAGCTGCCCGGCAATCTTGGCCTCGTCGATAAACATCGCGATGAACTCGTCGTCCGCTGCGATGTTTGGCAAGATGCGCTTGAGCGCGACGAAGCGTTCAGCGGCAGCACCCTGGCTTGGGCGCGCCAGATACACCTCAGCCATGCCGCCCATCGCAAGGCGTTCGACGAGCTGGTAGTTGCCGAACGCAACAGGCTCGACGGTCTCATACGACTTCACCACAGCGGCCGACGCTATTACGGCCGCCCCTCAGACGCCAAACTCCCAACCCTACGCAGTTTGTGCCGCGCGCGGTACGCTGAGCAGATGGAACCGCGCTTTGAAGACCTCATCGAGATCTACGCCGCCGCCACCGCCATCGAAGGCGAGCGCGTGGTGCTGTTGTTGGCAGAAGAC
>JAYTVG010000293.1:0-1949 GCA_043744135.1 Deltaproteobacteria bacterium
CCTTGGCTTCCTCAATCTTCTTTTTGAGGGCCTCCATCTTGGCTTTCTTCGCGTCGGCTTTGTCGTCTGCAAACGACGCCGTCGCGGGGACGAGAGCCAGGGACGCTGCGAGAATCATGCTTTGGATCTTCATATTCGTTCCTTCCTTTATGGCATCGCGACAACCGTCAACGTGCCCTTGCAAGTCACACCGGGGCGCAACCTCCCACCGGATCGGCACAGCTGTCAACTGCGTGTTGTGCCGAGGCGCCAAAAAACTGAGGCCTCGACCGCCGACTACAACCTCAACGCGCGAGCGCGCGCACCGGTCTGCGACGCACGCGACGGTAAAAACGTGGACGCGAACTTCCCGCGCGCTACATTGACGCCGGTCGCGAGCGTGGCGGAATTGGTAGACGCACTGGATTTAGATTCCAGCGGGTAACACCGTGGGGGTTCGATTCCCCCCGCTCGCACGATCTCAAACTATACGCGCTTGTGGCGTCGTCGCTTCGCTGCGGTCCTCAGTCACAACGAGGACCGTGTTTGCGGTCCTCGCACGCGCCCCGCCACGATCGCGTCCAGCGCGCGAGCCACATTGCCAAGTAAACGTTTCTGAAGGGGAGGGCGGTTGTGTGCCGCGGGCATCGCTCGCGAATTTGCAAGCTCCCCTTTGCGCAATGCGGTCGGCGCGGTAGCGGATGACTATCGACTGAACCGAGGTACCGATATGGCCCTGCAGATCCGCAGCGAGATGAAAGAGCTGTCCACCGTGGAGCGCGAGCTTCAAATTGTTGTTCCCGGCGCGGAAATCGCGAAGGAACTCGACCGCGCGTACCGTGAGCTCGGTGGCAAGGTTCGCATCAAAGGCTTTCGGCAGGGCAAGATTCCTCGCTACGTGCTTGAGCAATATTACAAGCAAGACACCGAACAAAAAGTGCTCGAGCGCGTGTTGGGACTGTCGTTTAACGAGGCTGTCAAAAGCCACAGCCTCGAGCCGGTCGCCAATCCAAAGATCCAAAACGCCGCCGAGCTCATCGCGGGCATGGACTTTAGCTTTCAGGCCAAAGTCGAGGTCAAACCCGTCATCGACATCAAAATCTACAAAGGCCTCAAGCTCGTGCGCACGAAATACGAGGCGACCGCCGCGGACCTCGAGCGGGAGCTCACGCAGGTGCGCGAACGCCAGGCGAAGGTGGCCGCGGTTGAGGGCCGCGACAGCGCGCAACAAGGCGACATCGTCGAGACCAATTGGTCGGGCTCTGTTGATGGCGAGCATATGAAGGGGCTTTCGGGGCTGTCGAACCCGATTGAGATCGGCGCCGGCGCGTTTGCCTTTAAAGAAGCCGAGCAAGCGTTGGTGGGCCGCAAGATCGGCGAGGCCTTTACGGTCACCGTCAAGATCCCTGACGACTACCGTGTTGAAAATGCGCGCGGCAAAGAAGCTGTGCTCACCATCAGCGTGCTGTCGCTCAAGCAAAAGACGCTGCCCGCGCTCGATGACGAATTCGCCAAGGACGTCGATGAAGAGGTGGAAACGCTTGAGCAACTTAAGGCGAAGATCAGCGTAGAGCACGGCAAGATGGCGACGCAACGCACTGCGGACTCCGCCAACAATGCGGCCATCGATGCGCTGATTGAAAAAAACACCTTCGAAGTTCCTCAAAGTCTCGTCGACCGCACCGCTGAGCAAATTGTCGTGGACCGCCTCAGCCAGCTGCCGCAACAACAAGCTGAGATGATCTGGCAGTCGCAGTCCGCACGCCTCAAAGACGATGCGCGCCCTCGTGCGCTGCGCCAAGTGCGCATCAGCCTCATCTTGGAGCAGCTGTGCAAACTGGAGGGCATCGTCGTCACTGACGTCGACCTCGAAGCGCACTACGTCAAGATCGCCGCCGACATGAACACCCAAGTGAAGACCGTCAAACAGGTGTACGCGAAGGGGCGTCGATCAGACGAGCTCAAGTCCC
>JAYTVG010000294.1:0-1949 GCA_043744135.1 Deltaproteobacteria bacterium
CAACGGCGCCGACCGCAACATCGTGTCAAGCACTTCGCCGCCAGCTTCGTCGAGCGCGTCGATGGCGTTTTTGCGCAGGTGCGCGGGCAACTTCGGCAGCGTTTGCGACAACCAAACAGCATCGCTGCGCGCGAGGGCGTCGACAGCAAAACACAAGCGCGCGTGGTGCGCGTCATCCTCTTCGCCGTCAAAGCGCGTTGTCAGTGCTTCACGCAAGGTGGCCGGGTCTGACACCAACACGGCGGCGGCGAACTGCAGCTGCGGGTCGACGTGGTGCAACACTTGGCGCAACACGTCGTCGTGCTCGGCACTGAGCGCTTCATTGTGAAACACGCGCGTGACAAGAGCTTCGGCGATCACAAAGACAGTACGCACCGCCGCACGTGCGCGCACATCCACGCTCGGTTCGCGCTGCGCCAGGGCGGTGATGCGCTGTGCGAAATTCGAAGCGCGGCCGTACAGCAGCGAGCGCAGCGTTTGCCAACAGCCCGGCCGCACCAGCGCCGCCAACGCCTCAATCGCCAGCTCGGTGTCGTTGTCCAACACGCGCAACACGACACGCACGCGATCGCGATTGACGGCGCCAACGTGCAGCAGCGCTATCGACGCCAAAACGCTGACATCGTAGTCGTTGGAACGTTCAAACGAGATGAGGTCGCGATCCCCAAAGGGACCGGGGTTTGCCGTCCGCTGCGCGCCAGCAGCGAACGGAAGGTGTGCCAACCAACGCTGCGCGCACTGGTCATGCCAATGCGAAAACACCAAGTGAGTTTCACATGCGCGCACTTCGTCGACGCGCGCGAGCACCCACGCCCACTGCGCCGCATAGCGCGACGCCAGCGTCTCTTTTTGACCGGCGTCGAGCTCTTGCAGCCGCCGGCTGAGCGAGAAGCGATCGACGCCGCCGGCGAGCAGCATCCGCGCAACGCCGAAATCGGCGTCAGCCACCGTCTGCGTGCCGCACGTCCGGCAAAATCCCGCGGGCGTGCGCACCAGGCAACTCACGCAGCGCACCTCGCAGCGCACGGCGCCGCCGCACGCGTGACACAAATCGCCAGCGCACCAGGATGCGGGTTGAAGGGCGCTACAGCTCTCGCAACTTTGGCTCTGCATGCGCTATCACCCTAGTGTTAGCGTCCGAAAGTCTATAGGGGTGCGCGCTTGGTCTTTCGCCTCTGTCGTCGTTTCACGCGCGAAGCCCCGGTAGCAAACAACGCACATCCACCGCAGGAGCGCCGATGTTTTCAACTCTAGAACGCAACATCTTGATGACCAAAGGCGTCACAGCCCAGCAGCTGGAGCAGTTGCAAGCGGCGGGTGTGAGCTGCAAGGCGGACTTCGCGACCGTCGGCACCGCACCCACGCTGGTAGCGCTCGTCGACATGCCGACGGAGGTCGCGACGTTGGTGATGCAGTGGGCGCAGGGTACGGCGCCGACCGCAACGGCTGACGGGGGCAAGCTCGTCGTTGAAAGCGCAGACGCGGTGTACTGCGTGCACTGCCGTGCCAAGCAGCCCAAGGACTATTCGTCAGGCGATTTGTGCGGCGCATGCGGCAAGCAAGCCGAGCCTACGCGCGCATGTTTTTGGTGTGGCACGAGCGGTCCAGGACAGTTTTGCCGAGGCTGCGGCGCGCGTTTCGTGCCCACTGGCGAGCTCGAACTCGCGGCACTCCTGAAGCGCGACGGCCTACCCAAAGACGACATCCCTGCGCGCCTCGCGGGCCTGAATGCCGCCGACAAAGACGCGTTGTGGGCTCGCGTGCGGCGCTGAGCGCACCGTCACTTTGCTTGCGCGCCGCTGTGCGCAATACCCCCTGCATGACTATCGTGCGTTTGGTGGCGTCGGCCCACGACCTCGCTTCGTGTTTGATGTTGCGCCGCGCCGTGTTCGCGTCCAGCAAGAGCATGCGAGCGGTGCCAACTGCGTCGGCCGTGTTGATGGTGTCAA
>JAYTVG010000295.1:0-6258 GCA_043744135.1 Deltaproteobacteria bacterium
CTCGTGAGAAAACTAAGCCGCGACCACGGCGGCGATGCCGAGGTACAAAGCGTGCAGGGCGAAGGCACGACGGTCACCATTCGCATCCCCCGCGGTGCCGTGTGATGCGGCGCTCGCAACGAGAAAAATCGGAGCAACAATGGCTCGCGTGTTGATTATCGACGACAACGAGACGCTTCGCGAAGGTGCCGCTGCCATCGTCAAAAAAATGGGGCACGACGCGATCGTCTGCAAATCCGGCAGCGACGGCATCGCACAGTTTCAGCTCAAGCGTGCCGATATCGTGTTCACGGACTTCAAGATGGAAGGTCAAGACGGCTTGGTCGTGTTGCAGCGGTTGCGCGCCATCGACGAGGACGCAGTGGTCGTGGTGATGACAGGCTACGGCACTGTCGCGCTGGCCGTCGACTTCATGAAAAAGGGCGCGTACGACTTTATTGAGAAGCCCTTTTCTCCCGACGTGCTGCGCGCGAAGATCAACACGGGGTTGAGCGTGCGGGCCGAGCGCCACCTGCGAGAACGCGCCGTCGGACTGGCGGAAGCGGTGCTTGACGACGCCAAGACGCCGTTTAGTGCGCCTGCGACCAGCCCCACGCGCAAGCGCAAGATCAAGGGGATCTTGGGCGAGAGCGCGCAGATGCAGGAGGTGTTTCGGCAGATTGACAAGGTGTCGCGCGCCAGCGACGCGACCGTGTTCATCCACGGCGAGTCGGGTACCGGCACAGAGCTCGTGGCGCGCGCGCTGCACGAACTGAGCGCGCGCGCAGAGCAACCGTTCGTTGGCGTCAACTGCGCAGCCATCCCCGAATCGCTGCTTGAAAGCGAGCTGTTCGGTCATGAAAAGGGTGCGTTTACCGGCGCGGTGAAGCGCAAGTTGGGCCGCTTCGAGCTTGCGCACGGTGGCACGTTGTTTTTGGACGAGATCGGCGACCTGCCGCTCGAGGTGCAAGCAAAGCTGCTGCGCGCGATTCAGCAAAAAACCATCGAGCGCGTTGGCGGTGAGGACGTCGTTGAAGTGGATGTGCGCATCGTCTCCGCTACCCACCGCGACATCGCGCAGATGACCAAGGAGGGTAAGTTTCGCGAGGACCTGTACTACCGGCTGCACATCATCCCGATCGAACTGCCGCCGCTCAAGGACCGTCCCGGCGACGTCAACGTGCTGGCGCGCCATTTCGTGGAGAAGCTCGCGCCCCGCACCAACCCTAAAGTGGTGGGCCTCACCGAGGCCTGCTTGGCGACGCTGCGCGCCTATCGGTGGCCCGGCAACGTGCGCGAGCTCGAAAACGTCATCGAACAAGCGCTGGTGTTCGCCGAGGGCGATCGGTTGGTGGCAGAAGACCTTCCCGCCATGCTCGGCGCACTCAAGCCGTCAGACGCCGCGGTGCTGTCCGCCATCCCCGACGAGGACGATCCGCGCACGCTCGACGAGATTCTCGAGGGCCTCGAAAAGCAGCTGATCTTGCGCGCCTATCGCAGTGCCAAGCAGGTAAAGACCGAAACCGCGCGACGCCTCGGGGTCAAAACCAGTGCGCTGTACTACAAGCTCGCGAAGTACGGCATCGAGTAGCCTCGACGCCGTCGATGTATCAGTCGCATCAAGCCGCTAGCGCAACATCAATGTGGCGCCAAGCGCAAGACCGATGGCAGCGGGCAGCGCTTGTAGCGCCATGATGCGCATCGATACGGTGAGGCCACCAAACACGCCGGCGACGACGACGAGGGCAAAGAAAAACACCAACAGCTGCAAGCCGACGTCGCGGTTTGGATGCACCAGTCCCCACAGCAAACCCGCGACTAAAAACCCGTTGTACAACCCTTGGTTCATCGCGAGCTTGGCGGACTGTTGTGCGAACTCCTGCGAGTTGCCGAAAGTCTTCATGCCAAGCGGCTTGGTCCACAAAAACATCTCGAGCACCAAAAACCACAGGTGCTCAACAGCAACAAAGACGGCGACGGCCTGCAGCGCGAGGGTCATAAGCGACGCTGCCACGTGGGCGGCGACGTTGTCCACAGCGGCAGTGCCCGCAGCGCCCTGACTTCGTCGCGCACGGCCGCGAGCGCATCCATGCTCGCGCTGTCCATGAGCGCCGACGTGGTGGTGGCGGTGTCACCGTCGCCGAGGCCCGCGCTGCGTTGGGCGCGCACGCGCTGCTGGACGATCGCCCGCACGTCGCGCGCGCCTTGTGCCGTGTCGATGCCGCACAAAACCCCGCGGTGGCCGTGCACGCTACCCGCGCCTGCATCCGCGCCACCGCTGCCCCCACCACCCGCGGTGTCGATTGTCACGTCGCAAAGACCCAGCCAACGCTGCAGCGGGCCTTGCGACACGCTCACCTCTTGGACGTTTTGCAGCGTCAACGTCAGTTCGCGCATCCCGACGATGCCCTCGCGGATCCTTAGCGCACGATCGGTCAACACATAAAAGCGCACCTCCCAATCGAGCCGCACCGACGCGTAGCTGAACAACGCAAAGCAACCGAGCGCGCCCACGAGCACGGTGCCGAGGATCCACGCCACTGCGTTAAAATGCGGCACCGCAGCGAGCAGCACCAGGCAAACGGTGCACGGCAAAACGATGAGGCTCGACAAAACGACGGTGCCGATGGCCCACCTCACCAGCAAATACGTCAAGTGTTTGCTGCTGGCGCGAAACACGTCCGGGTGCTCGCCTGCTGGGATGTGGGGCGGCGCCGTGTCGACGCGCATGAACTGTGTCAGCACGCGGCGGACGATGGGCATCACGCTATGGCCGCTGTTGTGAGTGAGGGCCGCTTGGACGCGCGCCTGTGGTGTCTTGCAACGCGTCGCGGATCGCACGCAAATCGCCACGAATCTCTAAAAGGAGCTGGGCTGTCGTCGTTGTCGCCAGCGGGGTCGTTGGCGACGCGACGCCGCTAGCGCCCCGCATATGCGCATACAAAAAGTCGCGCACGGCATCGAATTCCGTCATGCCTTCGATCACCAGGCCCGCGACGCCGGCACCGGCGGCCGTTTGGACGTGCACAGTCCCAAGACCCAGCCAGCGCTCAAACAGTCCCCGACGCAAGTGAATATCTTGAATGCGCGCGTACGCGAGGCTGATTTCCGTGCGAAAGAAAAATCCCCAGCTCGCATGGATGCCGTCGTCGTCAAAGCGGTAGCGCAGCGTGCGGTAGCGAAAATACATTGGCAAAAAAATCGCCCACGCGAATGGGAACACCAACAGCATCTGCATGATGTACAGCCACAGCAAATTTCGGTCGGGTCGTACGATCGCTCGCACGCGTGCGTGCACGTCGGCCAACGGTTGCGGTGAGACTTGCACAGCGTCGACAGTCACACTGGCAGCTTCGCACAGCCCCAAGCGCAAGGGGAGGCATCACCCAAACTTCACATGCCGATCGATGAAAAACGTTGCCACGGTTGTGCCGACGAACACCGCGAACAGTGCCCAAGCACTCGTGACAAAAAACGGCACGACTAAAAACACCAGCCCTGGCAGCACCAAAATGATCTTTTGCGTGCTCCTGGCGTAGCGCAGACAGCCGATACCAATCGTAGAGATGACAAGGTTGAGCATGAGCGCGGTCATCGACATGCCGAACAGCGTCGCCGATGACGCCGCCGCATCTGACGGCCCATCTGACGGCACATCTGACGGCACAGCCGTGTGCGCGACCGACTCCTGTGCGCGCTGCATCTGTTGCACAGCCTCGAGCAACTTTGCTTCGGCGCTGCCCGCAGGGGGGGCAGCGGTCGCGTTGTCTTCATCCATGTGCACGCCTCCGCCTCAAGTGTAGCGCGGCCGGCGGCATGTTGCGCGATCTGACGCGGTTGCGCAGCGCGCGCCGACCACATACCAACACACGAGGTCCACTTGAGGAGCTGATGCCGCTTGCCCCGACTAAAAATGGTGCACCACGTGATGCGGTAGTTGCGCCGCACCACACGTCGCCCCCACCACCGTCAGCGGCGTCGACCGCGGCGTCGAAGGCAGGGTCGAGCACGCATGACATCGATACGGCGCGCGACCATTTCGTCGTCGAGCGCGCGCCGATGCGCGACGCCCCCATGCGCGCACACGCTCAGTTACTGCTGCCCGAGGGTTTGCGCAGTGAAGCCGTCGTCGACGTGGTCAGGCGCGCTGATGGCGTCGCCATCACCGTTGGCGTCGTGTTGCCTGCGGCTCCGCTTGAGCGTGTGACGTTTGACGTGCACGTCAGCGCCCTCGACCTCGCACGTTACGACAACGATGCCGTGACGATCGATTGGCAGCGCGTGTGCTCTGTCGGCGCAGATGGCGTGCGCCGTTCGTTGCTGTCGGGGTCCGAGTTATCACCGAGCGACGCCGCGAGTTGGACGATCGGACTGTCGGGTATACGGACCTTGCCGCCCGACGGCTGCGTCGTGGGCGGCTCGCCGCCAACGTTGCATTTTTTGCCGGACGCGCCGTTTCGCCTACGCACCGGACAGTCGTTTTTACGCATCACGAGTCCGGCTGTTGCGGCAGCGCTGTTGCGACGCGGGGCGCTCATCGACATGACTGCCCTCGACGCCGCGCCTGCGCCGGTCGCTGCCAAGCAAACGATGGGCTGCACAGCGCTGCAGGTCGGCAACACCATCGTGCAGCTCCCGACTGAAGACGGCACGGTGCCGGAGCCGGTGCTGGCGTTTTACACGAAAACACTCGAGCCCTGGCTGCGCACCCACCTCAACAAGCGAACGCTCGCCGGCCGCGAGCTCAACGACGCGCAGGCCGTTGCCGCGGCCGCGCGCGAGCTCCAGCGCGGTTTGACGTCGTCGTCGGCATATGCGGCGATGCCGCCTGACGCGCTGCGCTTGATCGGGTCGTGGTTTCAAGCGGCGACTGGCAGCGCGCTGCACACGCACGATAGCGCGACCCTGGCGCGGGCGGCGGCGCTCGCAACGCAGTGGTCCGCGCCGCGCTTGGCATCGCAAGCGCCGGTACGGTTGTTCATCGCTGGTGCCGGCGCGCATTTCACGTCGCTGCCGTCGCTCGCCGCCGCGGTGGCTCCTCACGCCGTGCAGCCGATGCCCAAAGCGCAAGGCCTGACGCTCAACGCGCACGATAAGTTCGCCGCCGACGGGACGCTGGCGGACCCCGCGCACGTCGAGGTTTACGTCAACAGCACGCACGATGTCGGGCAGCTGCGCGAGTTGGTGTTTCATGAGTTGTGGCACTGCATCGAAGAGGTGTTCTTACACGACGACGAGAAGCGCACGTTGCGCCTCGCGCACGCTGCGGCGTGCAAGGGTGAGCGCGGCTTCCCGCGACCGTACAGCGCGCAGGCGCACGAGTTTGGCACCACGTGCACAGAGTTGTATGTGAGTGAAAACCCCGTCGATCGCGCGTTTTTGCAAGCCGAACATCCCGATGTGTTCGCGCTGCTCGAGCGCCACCTCGGCGCAGTCTAGCTGGCAACCACGTCCTTCGGGCCGCACCCGTTCGCAGCCGCGACGCTCAATGCCCCTTGCCGACGGGCGCGCGGCCCGCCACAACGCTGGCATGATTGCCACTGCTTTGTTGTTTGCGTTTCAATCGTTCGCTTCCGTTGCGCCCCCGGTAGCAGCACCTGCGCCACGCTGTGCGCGCACGGTCACCGCGGTCCCTGTCGACGTGCCGCCGTTGCGCACGCGATGGACGCCAGCCGAACTTGCAGCGGCCTGCGCGCAGGCGGAGGTGGACGCCGACGCCGCGCTCGCGACGTTGGTGGCGACACCTGACAACAAGCGCACCTTCAAAGATGCGTTCGAGGCGTTCGATCGCATCGTCGCCGACTACAACGAGAGCGCCGCGCGCGCGATGTTCATGAAAGACATTCACCCTGACGCCGCGGTGCGCGACGCCGGCGCTGCGTGTGAAGAGCGCGCGGGTAAGTACAGCGTGGCTTTGTCGGCGCGCAAGGACCTGTACGCGGCCATGCAGGGTTACCTCAAAAACGCCGGCGCGACGGACAAGCGCGACGCGCAGCAGCAGCGTTTGGTGGACATCACCATGCTCGACTTCAAACGCAACGGCTTAGAATTGTCGGACGCAGATCGATTGAAGTTGGTCGCGTTGCGGTCGGAGATCACCACGCTTCAGTCGAAGTTCTCAAAAAACCTCAACGAGGACAAAACCAGCTTCACGGTGAAAAAAACCGACCTCGAGGGCTTGCCCGCACAGTTCATCACGGCGCACGAAGACCCCAAACACAAAGACAGCTGCGTGCTGACGACGAAATATCCCGACTACTACCCGGTGATGGAAAACGC
>JAYTVG010000296.1:0-6255 GCA_043744135.1 Deltaproteobacteria bacterium
GGTGAAGGTGAAGGTGAAGGTGAACTTGCTGCGCTCAGCATCACTGCAATCTCGCCCAGCAGCGCGGTCGCCGGTCGCGCAGTCGAGGTCGCCATCGTCGGCAGCGGTTTTTCTGCCGTGACAACGTTTCGCATCGCCAACGCCGCGCTTGAGACCGTCGCTGTGCAAAACAGCGAGGCAGCGTTTGCGCACTTCGGCGCCGACCTCGAAGCTGGCGTGTACGACGTCGTCGCGCAGCGTGGCGCAGACGTGTTCACGTTCCCGAGCGGCTTCGCCGTCACCGCAGCATCAACAACCGCGCCCGCGGGATGTGGCTGCGCGAGCACGTCGGCAGCCGATGCCGCGGGGTGTGCGGTGATTTGTCTGTTTGCGTGGTCGGGCCGTCGCGCGCGCCGTCGAATCACCAGCGCGACGTGATGGTGGCTCAAGCGCGGGCAAGCACCGCCGGCCTCATTTCGCGTTAAGTTCGTGATCGTCACGCAACATTGACTTCCAAAAACATCGCGTTGTGGCAGGGTCCGCCGTGCGAGGGCGACCGTGGCGGACGTGAATGCAAAAATCGGTGATGCGCGATCGCAGGTGACTGGCGCACCGACGTCGGGACGCGGACTGCGCTTCGGCTTGCTCGCGGGCGTTTTGTTTCAGCTCGGATCGCTGGTGTGGGACCGCGTGCTCGCGCCCGAGTACGTGCACCGGCTGGTGTACGTACGGCTGTTTGGAGTGCTCGCGATGGCTGGCGTGGCCGCGATGAGCGCGTCGTGGCCCCACCGGCGTCGTGAACTGACGGCGGCGGCAGCGCTGCTGATGGCGCTCACGGTGAGCGCCGCGACGGCCGTGCTTCCGTACGGCGCCGCGTACGGCGTCGGCGGGATGGTGATGATTGCAGCGGTGCTCGGCCTGGTCGCCAAAGACGGCCGCACGGCGCTGCTGGCCGCGGCGTGTGCGCTAGCGGCCGCCGCCATCACGCTGGCGAGCTACCGCGTCGCTGGCGATATCGTCGTCGCGCTGGCGTATTTTTCGCTGCCGGCATTCGCGGTGGCGGTGATCAACGGCCACACAAACGGCGTCCGCCGAGAGCGCGAGGTGGGGGTACGCGACCGCCTCAGCGCGCTGCAAGAAGACCTCGAGCGCTTCGGCTACAACGACGCGCTCACCGGCGTGCACGGCGCCAAACAGCTGAGCGGTTTTGGGCGCCGCGAGATCGCGCTTGCGCGGCGCCGTAAGGGCCCGTTGTCGGCGATCAAGATCGACATCGATTCGCTCGCGTCCATCAATAGCACCTACGGCCGCCAAAGCGGCGACGAGACGCTGCGCGCGGTGGCGTCGATGTGCCAGGCCACGCTGCGTGAAACCGACCTGCTCGCGCGCATGGACGGCGACAAGTTCGCGGCCGTCCTCCCCGACGTCGACGCTGAGGGCGCATTTATCATCAGCGAGCGCCTCAAGCGCACACTCGCAAAGGCAAGCGTGCTCGCGGGCCAACAGGTGCTGCAGGTGTCGGTCAACGTCGCGTCGGCCACGCTCATCGAATCCGACCGCAGCATCGACGATTTGCTCAAGCGGGCGAGTGAAGCGATGGCGGCCGCGCGCCTCGCGCAGCAACAACGCGAAGCCGCCAGCTAAGGTGCGCGTCGCGGCGATTTGATCGACCTCGGGCGATGACGTTTGAACTCGAAAATTTCACCCCCCAAGGTCGGTGAAATTTTCTCGCGGCGCTGCGGATCTCCCTTTGACACGCGGCGTCGCCATGCAAGACCCTCTCCACGACGCAATTCCGCGCCGTGAGCTGAGGCAGCTGCCGCCCTCGGGTGGTAGCGCACCAGTGATGTTTTCGCCGACCTGCGAGGTCCGGCTCACCCGTTCGCTCAGCGAACTGGCGCCTCGCGCACGCGTGCCTCGCACGGTGCTATCCAGCCGGGCAAAAGAAGGTTTCCTCAATGGCTCAACCCAGTGTTTCCACCTCCACTCCCTCCAAGGCCCCTCCCGGTGGCATGGAGATGTCGTTCGCTGAACTGCTCGAACAAAGCTACGCGCGCGATGAAGTTGTGGAAGGCGAGATCGTGCACGGCACGGTCGTCAGCGTCTCTAAAGACTACGTTTTGGTCGACGTCGGCTACAAAAGCGAGGGCATGGTCCCTTTGCACGAGTTCCCGAGCAGCAACGGCACTCCTTCAGTCAAGCCCGGCGACAAAGTCGACGTGCTCGTGGAAAGCCGCGAGAACGACAACGGCCTCATCGTGCTGTCGAAGGAAAAGGCCGACAAGCTCAAGATTTGGGACGAAATCTCGGCTGCATGCGAGCGTGACGAGGTCGTCGAAGGCATGATCGTGTCGCGCGTCAAGGGCGGCCTGAGCGTCGACATCGGCGTCAAGGCGTTTTTGCCTGGCAGCCAAGTGGACTTGCGGCCCATCCGCAACCTCGACAAGCTCATCGGCGAGAAATACAAATTCAAGGTCATCAAGTTCAACAAAAAACGCGGCAATATCGTGTTGTCGCGCCGCGCGTTGCTCGAGAAGGAACGCGACCAGCTCAAGGGCGTGACGCTGCAGAAGCTCGAGGAGGGTGTGGTGATGCAAGGCGTCATCAAGAACATCACCGAGTACGGCGCGTTTGTGGACTTGGGCGGAATCGATGGCTTGTTGCACATCACCGATATGAGCTGGGGTCGCGTCAACCACCCGGGCGAGCTGTTTCAAGTCGGCGACGAGGTCACCGTCAAGGTGCTGAAGTTCGATCGCGAAAGCGAGCGCGTCAGTCTCGGCCTCAAGCAGATCCAGCAAGATCCATGGATGACGGCACACACGCAGTTCCCGGTGACGTCGCGCGTCAAGGGCAAGGTCGTCAGCCTCACTGACTACGGCGCGTTCATCGAGCTTGTGCCTGGTGTGGAGGGCCTCATCCACGTCAGCGAGATGAGCTGGACCAAGCGCGTCAAGCACCCCTCGAAGATCATGAACATCGGCGACGAAGTCGAAGCGATGGTCTTGGACATCGACAGCGAGAACAAGCGCATCAGCTTGGGTATGAAGCAGATCGAGCCCAACCCATGGCACCAGTTGTCCGAGAAGTACCCCGTCGGTGCGGTGATCCGCGGTCAAGTCCGCAACATCACCGACTTCGGCATCTTCGTCGGTATCGAAGAGGGCATCGACGGCCTCGTGCACATCAGCGACTTGAGCTGGACCACGCGCGTCAAGCACCCTTCAGAGATGTTCCAAAAGGGCGATGAAGTGGAAGCCGTGATTTTGAACATCGACGGCGAAAACGAGCGCATCAGCTTGGGCATCAAACAGCTGCATGAAGATCCATGGGCGCGCATCCCTGGCGCATTCCCGCGTGGCAGCCGCCTGCAGGCGAAGATCACGAAGATCACCGACTTTGGTGCCTTCGCTGAGATCGATGCCGGTGTGGAGGGCCTCATCCACGTCAGCGAGATCGCTGACGAGCACGTCGACGACCCGCGCAAGTATCTGAAGGTGGGTGACGAGAAGGAAGTTATGATTATCGACATCGACCCCGATGAGCGCAAGATCGGCCTGTCGATCAAAGCCATCTCCAAAGCGGAGCAAGGCATCGACTACCGCGCCTACCTGCAATCGTCGGGCGGCGGCATGGGCACCTTGGGCGACGCGCTCAAGGGCAAGCTGAAAAAGGACTAAACCGAGCCCCTGCTCATGTGATTCGCAAACGACCCCGCGTAGGCGGGGTCGTTTTTTTTCGCGCGCACGATTTTCGCGCGCACGATTTTTTCGCGGGCACGATGGGTCGCCGTCAGCCGCCGTGGGGCACGTGCGCGAGCGCAACGTTGTGCGGGTGCCGCCACCGTTGGTGAGGTCCACCCGACCGGGGGGAGGCGTTAGCGCGTGGCGTGGCGTGGAGCGAAGCACCTGAAGCGACGGCCGCACCGCGAACGACGGTGCGGGCGGCGTTCACTCCCGTTGAAGGGGGTGCACGTTTCACCGCGATCGGTGAAATGCCGGAGGGGGGAGTCGAACCCCCACGCCCGTGAGGACACGGGATTTTGAGTCCCGCACGTCTACCAGTTCCATCACTCCGGCTCGAGACGCACCAAACCAGAAGTTGCGCCCGCCGTCAACGTGAACCTCACGTGCTGCCGCACAATCGTGGCGTTCAGCTGCGCCGCGCGCCACCGAGATGCGCTAGCTTTGGGCTGTGGAGGCCTTCGGCGACTACGACTTGGTTTCGCCTCTTGCCCAAGGCGGGATGGCGGAGCTGTTCGTTGCGACCCACCGCGCATCGGGCTCGAAGGTCGTGCTCAAGCGGCTGCTGCCATCGATGGAGGCGCGGGCGGACGTGGTCGATCTGTTTTTGACCGAGGCGGACGTCGGCACCATGTTGCGTCACGAAAATGTCGTGCGCGTGCTCGACGCGGGCGACGTCGACGGGCGCTACTTCATCGTCATGGAGTTCGTTGACGGCCTCGATGCCGAGCACGTGCTCGCGGACGCGTACGCGGCGGGCGCGCCGGTGCCGGTGCGCGTCAGTTGTCGCATCGCTCTCGACGCGCTGCGCGGGCTACACGCGGCGCATGTGTTGCGCTCAGCGCAGGGGCACCCGTTTGGTTTGGTCCACAGGGACGTTAGCCCCGACAACTTGTTCATCAACGTCGAGGGCACGACGAAGGTGGCGGACTTCGGCATCGCGAAGCTCGCGTCGATCGAGGGGCAGACGCAGGCGGGCCTCATCAAGGGCAAGATCACGTACATGAGCCCCGAGCAGGTGAAGGGGGCAGCGCTCGACGGGCGTGCTGACGCGTTTTCGTTGGCGCTGGTGCTGTTCGAATTGCTCACGCACGAGCGACCGTTTGCCGTGCGCGCGGGGGAGAGCGAACTTGAGGCGCTGCTGCGCGTGCGCCGTGGCGCTGTGCCTGGTGTGCGTCGCTTCAGCCTTGTCGTGCGTGCCGTCGCACGCGTCGTCGACAAAGGTCTGCGCGCCACCCGCTGGATGCGCTTTTCGGACTGCGGAAAGTTCGCCGATGCGCTTGAGCAAGCGGCGTCCGACCACAAGCTCCTTGGCGGACGCCAAGAGGTCGCTGAGCACGTGCTGGGGGTGCGCGCGCGCCGCGACGGTCATCGCAACGTAGCGGTCGGTGAAGTTGCAGTGGCCCAGCACGCGCAACGAGGATCGCTGTCGTGACGCGCAGCTTGACCGGCAACATCGACGACCTTGGGCTCGACGAGATCGTGCATGTGATTGCAATCGCGCGGCGCTCGGGTGTGTTGACGGTGGAATCGCCCGCGGGCACGGCGGAGTTGAGCTTCACGGCGGGCCGTTTGGTCAGTGGCCGGTTGCAAGACGCGACCGACACCGCCGCCGACGTGTTGGTGCGCGCTTGCGTGCTTGAAGACGACGAACTGTTCGCGCCACCCGGCACGCCCGAGTCCAGCGAGACGCTCGACGCGTTGCTGGCGCGCCTCAGCATCGACCGAGATGAACCCGGCTTAGCGCAGCGCGCCGACGATATCATTCGTGAGGCGCTCCAACTGCTCACTGCGCGCGTGCTGATGTACACCAGTGGGCAGTTTCACTTTCGCGTCTTTGACGACGACGCACCCATGTTGCGCTACCCGAAAGATACCGCGCGCACCTACCCAGCAGGCATCGACACCGACGACATCGTGCGCGAAACCAAGCGCAGAAAACTCGACAAGCGCGCTGATCCCCTCGCGGGCTACGGCGCAGCGACAGCGCGCAAAGCGACCGCGAGCGACCACCCCGAGCTGTTTTTGGTCGACGACGACGCGGCCTTTTTAGAGGCGGCCTGCAAAGCCGTCAGCGACGTCGGCGTGCAAGTCGCCGCTCTCGGCGGGGCGCGCCAGGCCATCGATCGCTTCTTTGCGCTCGGCGCGTCGGACGGCACCGTGATGGTGGTCGACTTAACGATGCCGCGCTCCAGCGGCCGCGGCTTGCTCGGCGGCTTAGAATTACTGCGTCGCGCAGCCCAGCTCGACATCGCCAATCGGGTGTTTTTGGCGCTTGATGACGACCACGAAGACGCCAGCAATATCGCGCGCGCGCTTGGTGCCGCGGGCATCGTCAAAAAGCCCAAGCTCGACAGCGCCACCGACGAGCCGTTGTTCGCCGGCTATTTGAACCCAGTCCTCGAGCGTTTGCGCAGGGCTCCGTTGATGGTGCGCGGCTACGACTTGGCGCGCGAGCTGCGCGACGACTTCGGCGAACGCAGTGGCGAATGGCAGACCGACGGCGGCAAGATCGTCGACGAGAGCATCCGCA
>JAYTVG010000297.1:0-1947 GCA_043744135.1 Deltaproteobacteria bacterium
AGCGCGACGACATCTCACGCGCGTCGCCTCGTGCGAAGTTCCAACGCCACGTGCGTTACAGCACGCGGGTGACGTCAGCACCCTGCAAGCGGCGTTTCGTTGTCGACGACTGCACCACGAACCTGCATCCTGCGCTCATGCCAGACCTCACCACCAACCGCCGCAGCGTCGTGTCATCCCTGGTCGCGCAACCACGTCCAGTGCAGTCTGCGTTGACGGTCGCTGAGGGGATGCCGAGTCCCGCGGCCGCGCGCCGCTTCGAGTTCATGCAAGGCGGCTCCAACAAATTTTGGCAGGTGGTACCGCAAGGCACGCAACTCGTCGTCAGCTGGGGCCGCATCGGCACGCCTGGGCAGGGCCAGGTTAAGGACTTCGCGAGCCCACAAGCAGCTTCGGTCGCGCTCGGCACGCTCGTCGCCGAAAAGCTCGGCAAAGGCTACGTCGAAGTTGCAACTGCCAAGCGCGATGACGGCACCTTGGCACCGATCGATGCGCGCGCGCTCATCGGCGAGCCCGCGCACGCAGGGGCGGCGGCCGGCGGCGTTAGCGCCGTTGAGCTACGCCGCAGTGGCGGCTGGATCGACCTCGACGAAGCTGCGCGCGTGAGTGTGCTTAACGGCGACAAGAAGCTGCGCGGCGCCAAGTGGTCCGAAGACATCGCCCTTGACACGCTCACGCCCGCGCAGCGAGTTGTCGTCGACAACATCGTTGCCCAAGCCAGTCGCGAGTTGCCCGACAATGACGAGGGCGGCGATATGGTGACGCAGATCGGCGCGCCCGAACCCAACGTCAGCGTCGTCATCGACACGGCGGGTACGGTGCTGGGCGCGGCACTGCGCTTCTTTCAGCGCGGCGGCCAGTTGCCCGAGCAAGATGACGATGCCGACGACGCCGACGACGATGCGCGCAGCAGCTACTACCCCGACGAGGCTGCAGCGCTCGCCGCCGGAGTTGATGTTGGCGCCGACGTGTCGTGGACGACGTCGGAAGCGCTGTACTTTGATGGGACCGGAAAGTCGCTCGGTGAAACCGACGGGATCTATTGGGAGTGGACAGGATACTAACGGGACAGCGACCGCTTGGGCGCACAACCGCCGATCCTGCGTCGACGGTCTTTGTGCAGTGCCCTGCTTAGTCGACGACGATGGTGTCGCCGTCTTGCAGCTGAAACTGCGCTGCGGCACCGTCAGCGCGCTGCAGTTTGGCGTACGTGAAGCGCACCCGCAGCCCGTCGCGCTTGCGAATCACGTAGATGCCGTCCCGGTCGGCAAATTCGCTGAGGCCGCCAGCGCGCGCCAACAACTCCAGCACGCCATCGCCCCCGCGCAGCGGGAACGAGCCACCTTGACGCACCTCGCCGGTGACGTTGACGGTGGACTCTTGGCCGCCTGCGAGGCTGACAACGACGCGTGGGTCAGTGACGAGGCCCGTGAGGCGCTTGGCGATCTCGGCCGCCGCTGCCGTGGGCACAAGACCCGACACCGCGATGTCGCCGATCAGGGGAAGCGAGACGCTGCCGTCAGGACGAACCAGCACCTCACCAGACATCGCGGGCTGGTTCCACACGTTGACGATGATGCGATCGCTCGCCCGCAGCGTGTACGGGGGTGGACGGGCGTTGCCGCTGACGTCATCGACCCAGACAAAAGGCGACGACACACATGCTGACAACAGCCCGGCTGAAACAAACAGGCCGACACACACAAATAGGCAAGCGAGGTAACGCACGTCTCACGCTACCACCGGCCAGAGCGCGGCTACTTCTTGTTTTTGAGCTCCATCTCGAATTCCAGCTTGATGTCCTCGCCGACCACGGGTGCAGCCTCGACCGCTTTGCTCCACGTCAAGCCAAACGCGCTGCGCTTGATCACGGTTGTGGCCGAAAACGCCAGGTGGGGGTTGCCTGCTGGGTCTTTGAACTCGGGCGACGGGCCGGTCACCTCCAAC
>JAYTVG010000298.1:0-6253 GCA_043744135.1 Deltaproteobacteria bacterium
GCTTGGTCTTCGACGGCCGGGTTCCACCACGGATCGTAGTGCACGACCGTGTCGGCCGCGGTGAGGGTGACGCCGGTGCCGCCCGCTTTTAAAGACACCACGATGACGCGAGGGCCACCGTCGTCTTGAAAGGCCTGCACGATGTCGCCGCGGTTCTTGCTGCCGCCGTGGAGCCACAACGCGTGCTTTTCTCCGGCTTCCTCGATGGCGTGAAACAGCAGCTTTTGCATCTCCACAAACTGCGAAAACACGATGACCTTGCGCTTTTCTTCCGCCAGCGCCTCGGTCATCACCTCTTGAAACAAGTTGAGCTTGGCGGACGGCACGCCCTTGGCGCGAAGCTTGTCGTCGTCGCCGAGCACCAAGCGCGGATCGCAGCACACCTGCCGCAGCCGCATGAGCGCGGCGAGAATAGGCGCACGCGCTCGCGCGCGTGTGTGGACCTGAAGTGCCTTTTGCACGTCGGAACGCACCTCCGCCAACACACGCAGGTACAGCGAGCGCTGTTCGGGATCCATATCGCAGCGCAGGATGCTTTCGATCTTCGGTGGAAGATCTTTGGCGACGTCAGCCTTTTTGCGGCGTAAGATCACCGGCCGGGTGCGGCGTCGCAACTCGTCGAGGCGCGACAAGTCGCCTTTCGCGATGGGCCGGCCGTAACGACGTTCGAAGCTGCGTTCGGTGCCGAGCAATCCCGGTGCCGTGAGATCCAAGATGCTCCACAACTCTTCGACGCGGTTTTCGATCGGCGTGCCGGTAAGCGCCATCCGCTGCTCGCTGCGCACCAAGCGCGCGGCCTTCCACGCTTCCGTCGTCGAGTTTTTGACGTTTTGCGCCTCGTCCAACATCAAATAGCGAAACTCGGTGTTGCCAAGCGTGCTGTCGACGTCGCGGCGCAACAACGCGTAGCTCGTGACCACAATGTCTGCGTCGATGCCGCCCTTGTTCACTTCGGCGCGGTCACGACCGTGCCACTTGAGCACGGTGAGGTCCGGCACGTGGCGCTTTGCTTCCGAGACCCACACATCAAGCACGCTGGTGGGTGCTACCACCAGCGACGGCTTTTGCCCCTCGCGCTCTTTCGCTTTGGCCAGCAGCGTAAGCGCCATCAGTGTTTTGCCCAGGCCCATGTCGTCGGCGAGGATGCGGCCCACGCCCAGGCGATGCATTTGGCTGAGCCACGCGACCCCCTCGTGTTGGTACGGGCGCAGCGTCGCCTTGAGCGCTTTGGGCAGCTCCAGGTCTTCGGCTTGCGGCGCTTTGAGAAACTCCTCGATGCGCTTGGTCACCGAAGGATCGTCGGTGTCGATCTGGATCTTGCCGTCGAGCCCAGCGACCAACAGCGCCAACTCAGCGGGGCCGATCTCGCGCGATGTGCTGGCGTCTTTGAGCTCCAGCGTGTCGGCGATAAGCTCGAGGGCTTGCCCCGCTTCGGGCGTAAAGCCCAGCACGGTGTCTTCGTCGAGCAACAGCGAGCGGCGCCCCGCCAGCACCGCGCGGACGATGTCGTCAAACTGCAGCGCGAGTTTTTTCGCCTCGTCACCCAAGTCCAAGCGACACGCGAGTAGCCCGCGGTTGTCGCCGACCATGCGCCGCACGTTGAGCACCGGCACCGACGGCAAACGCACGATACGCGGCAAGGCGTCAGTGTCGACGTGAACGTAGGTGGGCAGCACGCCCGGCTCCTGCAAGCGCACCAACATGTCGAGCGCGGCTTCGCCCATGGCGGTGTAGCCCTTGTGGCTGGCAGCGGCGTGCAGCCCCAAATCAAACAGCGCCTGGCGCGCCAGCTCTTCACTCGTGGAGTCGCGGGCCACCAGCACCATCGAGCCCTCGTCGTCTTCGGGGCGGACCACCTTGCCGCGCACGCTGCCTTTGCCTTTGGCCTCAACGCTGACCGCATGCACGGGGGGCAGCGCGGACCGCGACGATACCTCGACCTCGTCGCTGGCGCGCTCACCGGTTGGACCGAGCGCTGACAGTTCGGTGACGAGGTGCACGCGTAGCGCGAAGCCGGGCCCGTCGTCAGCGCGCGTCAACATCGCGCGCAGGACGATTTTGCCAGGCGGGTCGGACGGCCGCGCGACCTCGACCAAATCAGCGAGGTCGACGCCGAGGCCCACCACTGCTTCGAAGCCGTTTTTGCCGTCGTCGGTGGTGAGGCCTTGCAACATCAGTGCATCACAGTGCAGCAGCGCGCTGGCCTCACCGGGCAACAGCGGCGGCGTCACACGGTACAACTTGAGTTGCTCGTCCATCAAAAACGCTTCGCGCTCGCCAAGAACCATCGGCGCGTCAATCTTGGCGCCGTCCGCGTCGGTCGCTTCAAACAACAGCGCTGTGCCAGTGGCGCCTACCTCGACGTCGCTGGGACCTTTGTCGGCGATAGTGCTGCTGCGTGCGGCGTTTTGCACGGCGGCGAACTGTACCTCGCGCACGCGCCCGGTGATGCGCGCGGCGCGTGGCACTACGGCGACGGCGCCTTTATTTTCCACTTCGAGTGGCACGTCTTGCGCAAACGCGAGCAAGCGCCCCACCTGCGCCCGCGTCAGCGAAAAGCGTCCCTTTTTGGCGTGGCTGGCGCCAGCCTCGTGCAGGATTTCAATTGCAGCACGCTCACGCGCCGACAAAGGGACATTGCCGCGCAGCAGCTGGTGGGTGTCAATGATCGATTCCGACCGTGGACCGTCATGCAGTCGCACAAACGTGCGCTCGCCCATAAACGCTGGCTCTTCCAACACGATGCGCAGCTTACGCACCGAAGGCCGAAGTGCATCAGCGATGTGAACCCACGGGAGCGGCGCGTACTTCATACGCGAGTTGCCAAAGCACAAAAAAACGCGTTCGGCAAACGGTGGCTTGATGTTTCAGCGCCCAAACGCCGTCACGGCTGCCGCGCAATCGACAGCCGCGGCGCTTGAGCGCCGTCGCGCGCGCCGAGCGGGGCGCCAGCGGCACACGGCAGCTGCGCGTCTGCGGTCGCGGTGGTGTCGACGTACAATCGCAAATACGCGTCGTGCGCCTCCACGCTGGTCACCTCCACGCGACCGACCTCAGCGGACGTGCACAACGCGGGAACGCCTGGGGCGAGTGAAACCGACACGCTCAGCGCATCCACCAAACGCCGCTTCATCTGTTGCATGCGCGCCGACAGATCGAGCCGCAGCGCGCGCCGCACCGCCGCTGTCAGCTCGTCTTGTTTCACGTACGCCGCGAGCTTCAGCAGCGCGTTTTGCGTCTCGATGGTCGGCTTGACGTCAGGTACCTCGACGAAGTTGTCGCGAATGCGCGGATGTCCGCTCAAAAAGATCTCGCCGTCAACGTCAAGGCTGACGGCGCCGGTGACGTGCCCGCCGATCTTCATCGACGCCACCAGCGCGCCGTCCGACGCGTACACGTGCGGATCGAACAAGTACAAGTTGGGGTTTTGTGCCGAAAAAAACAGCTTGCCGTCGGTGAACGCCAACCCCATGGCTTTTTCGAGCTCGTCGTAGCCGGCTGCAACTGGCATCGTGAGGTGAAACGGGCCGCCTTCGATTGACGACGTGTTGTGCAGCGCAGGCAACGCCGGCAGCGGCGAGGGAGCGTCACCCGGGCGCACGACACGCAGCTCGCCGTCGACGCCACGCACGGTGCACGGCATGGTGATGGAGGGGGCGACCACGAGCGCCAGCTGTTTTTCAAAACCACCCGCGAAGATCGTTGGCCCTGCCTCAATGCCGCGCACGTCGAGGACAAAACACGCCGAGGCGTCACCCAACGGCAAAAACACCGGTTGCGACAGCTTGTCGTGCAGCGCTGCGAGCGCCGGTGTCAGGTCGACACGCAGGTTTTCAAGCTCGGTCTTGAGCGCCGCTTCGATCGACGTCACCAAGCCCGCACCCCATTGCGCGACCTTGACCCGGGCATCTTGGGACGTGACGGTGACGACGACGGCTTGCATCACGAGTTGGTGCTGCGCCGACATCACAGGCTGCACGTCAGCGTCCACCACCAGCGGCAGGTCCATCGATCCACCAGGGATTTCGACGTGCGCTTGCACCAATGTGTGCGCAAAGATGGTCTTTTTGGCGTCGTCGAACTTGAGCGCGAAGGGCCCGCGGGCCCACGTATAGTTGCGCACACCAACGAGCGCATAAGCACCGGCGCCGACGTTAGGCACTAGCGCATCGAGCAGCTGCTGGAAGCCTTCGCGCGTGATCGTGGTGTGCAGCGTGGGGCGCTGAAGCGGTGGGTCAGCCTGTGGTGGCCCCGCGATGAGCTCGGGACGCGCCGGGTACAGCGAGGTGCGCGCGGCACCACCATCGGTGGCGCACGCGGCCCACAGCAGGGCAGCTACCAAGACAAGTGCGCGGCAGTTGAGCATCAGCGAGGCTTAGCAGAGGCGCGCGCCGACCGCATCGACGTCATGGTAGGGAAGCCAATCGCGTGCGACGCGCCACACACGACGACGTTAAAGTCGGGTGCCGCCTTCGGACGCGCGGGTGCGCCGGGCTTCTTCGGCGCGCTGTTCCACCTCTAAGATGAACGGCATCGGATCGCGCGCGTCAAACACGTCGGGCCTCGCGTGAAGCAGGTCAGCGACGTTAAAGACGTCTGCCAGTGAACGCAAACGGTCGCGCAGGTCTTTTGGACCCACGAAGCCCGCAAACAGTTTGCGCGCGCGACCCGCCATCACTTCGATGTCGCCCACCACCCAGCGCCAGCTGTGACCCGCTTGCGCGGTGCGAACGACGCTGGGCAGCGGTGCGTCTTTGGCCAAGTCGAGCATCAGTGACGGGACGTTGATGCCGGCGTTAATCGCCAGCTGAACAGAGCCCCACACGCGCCCGGTGAGGTTGACGAGCAACAGTGTGCCATCACGCGTGCGCAGCATTTCGACCAATGCCGGGCCTTGCCACGACAACGCGTCTAAGATCGCGCGGGCGTTTTTGCGCACTTCGGGGTCGGGTTCGATGGTGCGCGCGAACGTCGACACGCCGCTGAGATCGCCGCGCTCACGCAAGCGCTCCTGAAACACTTCAGCGAGCACTTGGCCGTGGTTGCACACCGCTCCGTAGCCGAGCCACTGCCCCTGCGGGCGCGGCTCAAGCAAGCAGCCGCCACTCACGAGGTCCTCGCGCTCGTGCAGCAGGCGCCTGAGCGCCGCGAGTTCACCGACGGGCACGCTTTCGGCAACGCGCCGCGTGCCGTCCTCGCGCTCGACCCACGCCACCAGCGGTCGCACGATCACTTTTACGCCGCCCATGCGCGCGATCTTGCGCAGCGCCGGTTCGACGGCGTCGTTGACGTCGACGCGCACGGCGTCAATGCAAGCGATTCCGAGCGTACGTGCGCGATCGTGGAGTGCACTGTGATCGAGTGCGCGCGCTACGCCGTCGTGGGGTGGCAGCGTCTTGAGGGTGGACGCGGGGAGGTCGTCGCGCCACCGCGACAGCGCCCACAGCGCGCTATCGGTGCAGGGCAGCACCAACGCACTGCCGCGGCCCTGCGCTTGCTCGCTGATGGTGGTCGCGAACAGCCGCGCGTCGGTGGCGGCGTCGGGCACCAGCAACGTCGCGCTCGCGTAGCGCGACCACATCGCCAGCGCGGGGCGCACCGGCGCCGCCACTGCGACCGCCGCGCGTGCGCGTCCCAAAGCGCGCACGGCAGCCAAGCCAGAGCGCGTGTGCCCACACGTGACGATCGCAGTCATGGCGCGTGTTAGCGCAAACGCCTGCGAATCCAAGTGCTAGCGACCAAGCGCGCATTGTTCGCCTGCGTCGCCTTTTATCATGCCTGGGTGCGCTCGCCGCCGCTGGAGCTGCCTGTGGTGGCCGCAGGTGCTGCCTAGCGTGGTTTCGTCTTCACGTGGGTGGGTACGCGCGCGCCTACAACGCGACGTCGCCTTCTATCATGCTGGGCGCGCTCGCTGTCGCAGGGGCGTCGGTGGTTGTCGTCGTGACGTCCGTGGTGGTGCTGTCCATCATGCTCATACCGCTCACCGCCGCCGCCAGCGTGCCGGGTGCGGGGTACTCCACAATGAAGCCGTGGATGCGGTCGTTGAGGGTCACGGACGGGGGCGCGTGTCCCAAGCGAAACTTGTCGGCGCTGGAGGTGACGTAGGCAAACGCGCCGCGCGGACGGGGTTGCGTAAAGCTGGTGCCCGGCGTCCACAACGACGGCGACAAAAACGCGCCAACGCTGTCCGTAAACGACGTCGCCGATGTGGTCGGGCCGCTCTTGCCATCCACCCACGCGGTGGTGTCGGTGT
>JAYTVG010000299.1:0-1945 GCA_043744135.1 Deltaproteobacteria bacterium
TTGCGCAGCGGCTCGCGCGGCGTGGTGCTCTCGCCGGGCGTGGGGTTATTTTTGCTGCAAGTGACCGTGATGTACGCGACCGCCACCGCCACCAAATGGTTCGAGTCCAGTGCCTGGAGGGACGGCGCCGGGGTCTGCTCAGCGTTGTCGATGGAGGAGTTTGTCACGCCGTTTGGCACGTGGCTGCAGCCGGGGTGCGGACACTTCGCAGATGGCTGCGTGTTACTAGCCGAAACCGTCTGCCCTGCGCTGTTTTGGCTGCGCCCGACGCGCGTAGCGACGTTGCGGGTGCAGCGGGCGTGCTGGTTTGGGTTGTTGTTTGCGCACTTAACTTTTGGTGCGGCCTTGTCGGTGATGTCGTTTTCCATCATCACTTCGATCGCGTGGATACCGCTGTTCCCCGTGGCCTATGACAATGCGATTGCTGTGGCTTTGCCGTCCCATGAAAAGTGGCTAGGTGTGGCATGTGCCGCCCTCATGATCGCCGGCAACGTGCTGGGTGTCGGTCCCCGCGCGGTGCCTGCGCTCGTCGACGGACCGTTGCGCGCGCTTGGGCTTCAACAGGGTTTTCATATGTTCGCGAGCGACAAACCCGCCACCACGTGGCTGGTGATTCCGACGCTGCTGGCCGACGGGTCCGTCGTCGATCTGGCGCCCAATCCTACCGTGCTCAAGCCGCGCGCGTTGAGTTACGCGAGACCGGCTGCGCCGCGCGCACCGTACTTTTTGCGCAAGATGGCTCTCGGCAAAACGCGTTTAGCGGCGACCAGCATGGCGCAGTTCATCTGCCGTCGTCAGGGGCTCAGCCAACCGATCATCGCGGTGACCATCATCGGCGTCGTGCAGCCCATCGCGGCGTCGGGCGTCACCATGAAGCCCGAGTTGTTGGCGACGGTTCGCGGCAGCGCGCGCTGCGACCCCCAAGACTTGCGGCCGATGCCGTCGGCAGCCTTGCGTCACGGACGCCTAGGTCTTGACGGCGTGCCGATGCGGGCGCCGCAACCGTAGCCGCAGCGCTGCCAATGGCCGTGCACGGCAGGCGTTGGGCGTCGGTCAATGCCGCCGTCGACGTGTGCGCACAGCGAGGCTGCTTCACACTGGACAACAGCAGCGTGTGGATCCACTTGAACGCCGCGCTGCGTCATGTTACCCCGGACCATTGACATTTAAGTCAATCGCATGCGTTTTGCGCGGTTAACCCGTCGAGGCCCCATGAGCACGTCCACCAAGTCCCTGCACTACAAGTCGAACTTACGCGACGTGTTCTTCAACTTGTTTGAGGTGATGGACCTGCAGCACAGCGTTCTTGCGCATGCACCGTTTGCGCATCTCGACGCCGACACCGTGAAGGACATGCTCAAGGGCGTGGAGAAGATGGCACGTGAGGAATTGGGGGCGAGCTACGTCACCAACGACCGCACGCCGCTGCAACACGACCCCGTCACCGGCACCGTCAAAACGCCCGAGGGCGTGATGCAGGGGCTCAAGGCTTGGTTTGACGGCGGCTTTCACTTGATCGAGATCGCCGAGAAATACGACGGTATCGGCGCGCCCCCGTCGGTGGGTTGGGCGGCGATGGAATTTTTGTCGGGCGCAAATCCGACGACGACGTTTTACGGCTTCGGCCCGTTTATGTCGAAAACTGTGGAAGCCCTCGGCACCGAGAGCCAACGCAAGCGCTACGTGAAAAACATGGTGGAGCGCCGCTGGGGCGCGACGATGCAGCTCAGCGAACCGCAAGCGGGCAGCGATGTCGGCGAGGGCACCACCAAAGCGAAGCACGTCAAAGATGACGAGTGGCTGCTTGAGGGCACGAAGTGCTGGATCACCAACGGCGACTTCGAGGCAGAAAACATCGTGCACGTGGTGCTCGCGCGGCCCGAAGGTGCGGGCGGCGGCACCAAGGGGTTGTCGCTGTTCATCGTGCCTAAATTTTGGGTCAATG
>JAYTVG010000300.1:0-1942 GCA_043744135.1 Deltaproteobacteria bacterium
CTCACCGATGACGACGCAAAAGCATTGCAAGCACGCGTGCCAAGCGTGCTCGCGGCCACGCCCTACTACCTCGACCACCGCCGCATCTCGCTGCATGGCGACAGCACGCCTGCGCCCGTCATCCCCGTCACTGAGCGCTACCCTGAAATCCAAAACCACTACGTCGGTGAGGGACGGTTCTTTTCGGCGCTTGAGCAGCGCAGCCGCCAGCGCGTCGTCGTGTTAGGGCAAGCGCTCGCCAGCGCGCTGGGCTTGGTGCGCGCGGTGGGTGAGCACGTGCGTGTCTACGGCGTGCCGTTTTTGGTGGTGGGCGTCATGGAGGACAAAGGCGGCACAAACGCGCTCGGCCAGCGTTTCGATATGTCCGCCATCGTGCCGCACAACACCGCGCTGCTGTTTTCGTCACCCGAGCGGGGCGGCATGTTGTTTGTGAAGCTCGACACCGTCGACGACATAGACCTAAGCAAACAAGAGATTCGCCGCGTGCTGCGCCAACAACACCAGCTGCCGCACGGTGAGCCGGATGACTTTCAGCTGGTGTCGCAAGGTGATGTGCTCAAAAGCGTCAACGATGTCGCGAGCGCGGCGACGTGGGTGGTGGCGGCGATCGTCGGCGTCGCACTGTTGGTGGGCGGCATCGGCATCATGAACATCATGCTGGTGTCGGTCACCGAGCGCACGCGCGAGATCGGCCTGCGCATGGCGATGGGCGCGCGCCGTGGCGATGTGCTGGCGCAGTTTTTGGTGGAGGCGACGCTGCTGGGCACGATGGGCGGGCTGCTTGGGATCTTGCTTGGCATTGCGGTTGCGTACGCGGTGTACGCGGTGGTGCCTAATTTCCCGCCACCGTTTTTGCCGCTGTGGGCCGTCGCCATCGCGTTTGGCTTTTCGTCCGCGGTGGGCTGCGTATTTGGCTTGTACCCGGCTGCCCGCGCCGCTGCGCTGCACCCCATCGAGGCGCTGCGCTACGAGTGAGATCGTCTGCCAGCTCCTCGCGCACAGCGATGTCGTCGTCGTCAAACGGGTAGGCCGCAGTGGATAGCGAATGTGGATCGTGTGCGCGACATTTGGCGCCGTGCCCGCCAACGTTCACAGTCCCCACGATTCAAGCACCGTTGTGGCGTCGCTGTGCGCAAGCACGATGCGAAACGCGCTGAAGCTCTCGTCAAAAGCGAGCGCCGCCACCACCGACCCTGCGTGGGTCACGTCGCCATGCGTCTCGCTCCAAAAGTCGCGCTCGGTCGGGATGCCGTCGACAAACGTGCGCTTGATGACGCCGTCTGCGAGCGTGTAGTCCGCCGCGTCAACGGTGGCCTCGATGCGCAGGGTGGTTTGGCGATCTTCTGCAGCGTTGTCGACGATGACAATGGTGGTGGTGTCGTCTTCATGGCTCGACACGTCAAGGTCGTCGCCGCTGACCGAAAGCGCGCGCTGTGCGCGGCCGTCGTAGCGCACAGCACCGTTGTCAAACTGCGTCGCTTGCGTGCCGGTCTCGTCGAGCACGACGTCGTACACGTCGCCCCCGTCGGTCACGCTGCCCTCGGCGTGGCGCGCGGTGGCGCCCGCGTTGTCCGCGGACGACAGCACGAGATCGAACGCACCGGTGCGTGCTGCGCGACATGCGACGTCGTGCGCGCGCAAAAACGCTTCACGGATGGTCGACACCGTGATGTCAAAGGTCGCGCGCGTGACCTGGTAGCGTGTGGTTGCGGCGGGCTGAACCAAGATGAGCGCGTCGCTCGGTGTCTCGAGGTACGTGGTGGCGGTGCCGGTGGTGTCGACGGTGCCAAACAACACCGTTGGCGCAGCGCTGCCGCTGAGTTGGGCCGCAGCGACCGCGACGTCGAGGCACAACGAGACTTGCTCGTCAGCGCGAAAGCGCGGCAGCACGTCGGCGGTGATGGCGCGGACCACCGGGTCTGTCGACGACGTTGATTGAGCG
>JAYTVG010000301.1:0-6231 GCA_043744135.1 Deltaproteobacteria bacterium
CGACGACGTCTGCAGTTGATCGCGCGCGCGCTCCACTTCCGCGACGCGCAGCCGCACTGCGCCGAGTTCCACGTCTTGGTTGGCGGTCAACTCGCGCGCTTGCCCGAGTTCGTTGCGTTGTTGTTCCGCGCGTTGCCCCGTGGCGTCGAGGTCCAACAAGGCTTGGCGCAGCTTGCTGTCGGCGTCTTCGAGGCTGCGCCGCAGCTCCTGCCCGCGCGCCTCGACCGCGCTCAAGCGGCTTTGCAGCTGCCCCGACACCACCGCGCCTGCTTGCTGGTCGGCTTTGCTGGCAGACAGGTCGGCGGCAATCTGCGACGCTCGACGTTCACTTTCAAACAACGCTTGCGCGCGTCCTTCAAGCTCCGCTTGCATGCGCTGCTGCTCATCGCGTGCGCGGCCGAGTTCGGTCTTTTGTTGCGCCAAGCCTTGCTCGTGGCGCTCCACGAGTGCTTGTTTATCGAGCACGGTGGACTGCACGGCGCGCAGCTCGGCCTCGACCGCTTCGAGACGCGACTCACGTTGTTGCAGTTTGTTTGTGAACGCATCGACACGCTCACCGCGCGCCGCGAGCTCTGCGTCTTTTTCCGTCGCCGACGTCGTCAGGCGGTAGACCTGACCTTCGAGCGCGATTTGCTGTTCGTCCGCCTGCCGCACGCGGTTGAGCAGCTCCGTGATGCGGTCATCGCGCAGCGTCACGGTTTTACGCAAGTTGGTGAGGTCCTCGCGCGCGTCTTGCAGGGAGCGCTCAATCTCCGAGATCTTTTCGTTGCGTAGCGCGAGATCGTTGTCCTTGCGCTCCACCAGCGTGTTGATTTCGAGTTCGCGCTGCTTACGGGACTGGCGCTCCTCGCTCAGCTGCTCTTTGGTGTTGGCAAAGCTATTGTCGATGCGCTGGAAATCGTCCGCGAGTTTGTCGCGCTCCGACGTGCGCGTTTCGAGGTCGGTGGCGAGGCGGTGCTCACTTTCAGCCGCCTCATCGCGCACGGACTGCAGCTCAACTTCAAGCTCCTCCGCGCGCGCGTGCTCGCCGGTTGCCTCCATCTCCGACGCGCCCAAGCGTTCAGTGACGTCTGTCAGGTTGGTCGACAGCCGGGCTAGCTCTTCGCGAAGATCGCCGATCTTCTCGTCGCGTACGCGCGTTTGGACTTCGCCGACGATGCGGCGCTTGTCCTCCAACTGAAACAAGTTGGCGATGGTCGCTTCGCCCAATGCCTTCGCCTCTTGCAGTGCTGCTTCGACAGCGTTGGCGCGTGAACGGTAGATGCCGCGCTCGTCATCCAGGCGGACGATCTCTTGCGCTTGCGCATGCGACACCGCCACGACACGCGAGACATCACGCAGGCGCTGCTTCTCGAGGCCCTTGAGGACCTTGGCGTGGCGAAACAAGTCCTGTTCCGCACTGGCCAATTGCAGTTGCAGGGTTTCCGCATCGTCGCGCGCGGCGGCGCGACCGCGACGTTCAAACGCGACGTGCGTTTGCGCCACTGCCACTGCAAAATCCTCAAAGCGGCCGTGCGCATGCTCGACTGCGCGCAGTTGCGCTTGCAACCCCGTCACGCGCAGTTGCAAATGGGCGACGCGGCTGTCGCTGTCTTTTGCGGCCACGCTCAGCCGCTTGCGGTCGGACTCGCGTGCGACAATCGCGGCTTCCAAGCGCGCAACCTCGTCAACGCTGGCCTCGACGACCTTCCAGTGGTGCTGCTGCAGATCAGCGTAGGCTTTTTCCCATTCAAAGATGCGCTCCGTAAACGCCGTGCGCTCAGCGGCAAAGGCATCTTCCGCGCGGCGGAGCTTGGTTTTGAGCGCGTTGACTTCGTTTTCTGTCTTCGCGACCGCTTGAATGAGCTCGGCTTGCTGTAACGCTTGGTTGTCGTACGTGTCGCCGATCGCTTTGCCGAATTCGGCTTCTTTGTCGACGAGGGTGGCGTTGGCGCGGTCGAGCTCGCCAGAGAGTTCCTGCACGCGCAACCGCATGCCCTCAATCTCGATGTCCTTTTGTTCGACACGCGCCTCTTTTTGACGCAGGTCGTCCTCGCGTGCCTTCCACAAGCGCGAGAGTTTTGCGAGCTCGCGTTCGCGGCGTTTGAGCTCGGTTCGCAGCAGCGCAACTTTGCGATCGCCGCCGTCAATGGCCCGCTCGGCGCTCGCTTGCGGCTCCGCCGGTTGCTCGATGTCGACGTGTTGGATGGTGGAAAACACCTTCTCCACAAACGTCAGGTCATCCGCTGACAAGACAGCTTCGCCGGTGCGTGGGGCGACGCGCGCTTGCGTCAGCCCTTTGAGTCCCGATGGTGGCAGTGGCGGGGGGCGCTGCTTGTCCAGCCTCTCCTCCTCGACAGCGATGTCGATCGATTCGCTCACCTCAGCGATGCTGTGGGCGGCTGCGAGCAGTTCGGTACGGTCAGCGGGGATCTTGAGGTAGCTGTCGGCGTGGACTTTTTGCCGCCGATTTTTGTCGATGGCTTCAGTGGTCAGCTCGCTCGTGGTCAACACGATCGCTGTGCCCTTCGCGGCCGCCTTGAGCCGAGCGACGAGGGCAGTGCCGCTTTGACCCGGGCGCTCTTGGCGCAGCACCAACACGTCTGGAGGGTTGGCTGCGACGTCGCCGATGAGGTCGGTGCCGGAAAACACCTGCGCCTCATAGCCATCGTCTTGCAAGATGGCGGCTTGCCGTAGCGCTTCTTCGTGGTCCGGCTCAGCAATCAGGGCACGCTTGGGCATACGTCCTATCCGCAAACCGATGGTGAATCACAACACAACATCGCAACACAACCGAGACAACAACACGACCGAGACGGCTCGGCGACACCGCGTCGGATCGAGATCGCCGCACGCTGCCTCGGCAGACTAGTCCGGCCCGATCACAGCACCAACAATTGACCCCCACGCACCGCGGTGAGACAGCGGCAGATCGCTGCGCCCTCGACATTCAAAGGTGCACCAGAAGTTGACAGCACGCCCTTCGTGACAATCGACCCGAGTGCGCTTGGCGTTGCGCAATCGAGCCGTTGCCGCGCAGTTAAAATACGTAGCCGAACAACAGATGGATGCGACCCGCCTGCCGCACGGGCGAGTAGGCGAAGTCAACGCTGATAGGACCCACCGGCAACACGTAGCGCAGGCCTGCGCCGAACGATGCCGCATAGCGCAAGTCCGCGCCGCGACGGTTGCTTGAGAAGTTGAAGTCGTTGGTGACGACGCCGGCGTCAAAAAACACCGCGGGCTTGAGCGCGCCGATGAAAAAATGCGGGATGGCATTGTAGCGCAGCTCGAGGTTGACGACCGCAGCGTACAGGCCTGGGTTCATCTGTACGAGGGGTGCGCCGTCTTTGGTGGTGACGGCGCGCAGCTGCTGATCATACGCGGGGCCATAGACGCCGACTTGGCCTTCGTCGACGCCGCGGATGCTGCGCTCTCCGCCAAGACGCAACAAGTCGTTTTGCATCGCCGCCCACTGACAGCCGCACGCTTGCGGCTCGGTGAGACCGGCACGCACGCGTGCGCCGCTTGCGATCGTGAGGCGATCGAACACGGTGCGGTACACCCGCCCCTGCGCGCCCACGACGGCGTACAGCAGCGGTGCCAGCGGGGGCACGGCGACGCGCACGAAGAGCTCGGCGGCGATACCGTCTTGCGGATCAAATGGGTTATCGACGCTGGTGTACGCGATGCGTGGCGTGACGGTCGCGACCTGAACCGGCTTAATCTCGGGCGTGTCCAACACGTAGCGCAAGCCGTCGACCGTCTGCAGCGCGAGCAACGAAAACGGCGCAACCGGTGGGCCGGACACGTCGAGCCAGTCGTAGCGAAGCTCAACGCCCAAACCCAACACCAATTTGTTGTCGATGCTGGGGTGCAGATTGTCGACGCGCCAGTCCAGCGACGCGCTCGCACCCGCAGAAAACAACCGCCGCCGCAAGGTCTGCGTCAAGCTCGCGGGTTCGTCTTGGTACGTCAGCGTCAACGGCACCACCGACGCCGACACATCAGTTCCCAAGATGCGCGGCCAACGTACCTGCGTGCGCGCCTGGCTGAAGCGCCCGATGAACAAGCCAACGTCGGCGAGGGCGCTGACGTCGAACATCGAGCCCAGCACGTTTCGATGTCGGATCTCTAAGCGAAGCGTACCCAAGCGATCGGTCGAAAATCCGGCCGAGCTATCGACGGTGAAGGCAGGGCGCTCGTCGACGCCAACGCGCATATGCGCGCGGCTGCCGTCTTCGTTGAGGCCCAAGTAGTCGAGGCTGACGCTTTTAAACAAGCCGGTGCGACGCAAGCGCGAGATGCCACGTTGCAGTTGCAGCGGGTCGAGCGGCTCGGCGCTACCGTCATCGACGCCGATCTCACGCAAGATCACATCGCGACGCGTGGTGTCGTTGCCGACGACAAACACCTCGCCGACTTTGACGGCTTCGACGTTGCCGACGATAGGCGCTTCGCGTTGCGCGTCGGTGGCTTTGGGGGGCAACACCGTGATGCGCAGCAGTGTGCCCTTGGCGGAAAACGCGGTGTCGACGCGCGCCTCTACGCGCGGGTAGCCGCGGCTGGCGTAGACGTTTTGTACGCGCTCAGCGTCCGCGTCCAACTCCGAAACGCGCAGCGGCGAACCCGCACAATCGCCGGGAACCGTCGGCGCGCGCTGCTGCTTTGCTGCTGGCCCGCCGCTGCAGTGCACGATCGCCGACAACACGTCGGCGGTGAGCTCGGGCGCACCTCCTTGCATGACGAGCTCCTTGAGCACAAAGCGCTCGCCCTCATCGACCACAAAGACAACTTCAACGTCGCCGGCACTGCCAAGACTGGCACGCGACGACACGCTCGCCTCGGCAAAACCGCGCGCCGCGTAGAAGTCACGGATGCGCACTTCGTCGTCACGCAGCTGGGCGGCAGAGAAGGTGCCTGCGCGCCCAAAGCCGCGTACCGCCACCGCCAGCTGTGCGCCGTTTTGGACCTCCTGCGTGCTGAAGGAGCGGTTGCCGACAACGCGCACCTGCGACACCACACCCACGCGCCCGGGCTGCAGAAAAAAATCTACCAAGAAGTCGTTGTCGTAGTGCCGCTGCTCGACGTCCACCTCCGGCGCCAAGTAGCCGCGCCGTTGCAGATAGGCGACGACGCCATCGCGACTGACATCCACCTCAGTCGGATCCGCCGACGCAGCGCTGATAAAGGACGTCGACTCCTCCAGATGCAGATCGATCGGCAGCGTGTCTTTGCTGTGCTGCGGGTCGTCGTGACCCAGGAGCTGAGACACGCGCGACAGCGGCTCGACGAGCGTCTCCCATAGCCACAAGCTAAGTCCCGTGAATCGATCGGGCATGTGCACGACGGGCTGCGCGACCGTGCCGTGAAACCGCGAGGTGACGTGCGTGCCTTCGCTGATCTCCACGGCGATGTCGACGCATACGGGAGCCGGGTTGAGGCCGCGCTTTTGAAGTCCGTCGATCTCGGCGGCCGTCCGCGCGCATGCAGCATCGTCGACGTTGTCGGTGGGGACGAATGCTGAGGTCACGCGGATGCGCGCTTCCGGATAGCCGCGCGCCAACAAGAGCTTTTGATACTTCTCGGTGGTCGCCTGCACGCGCCGGTCGTTAAAGCACGACACCACGTTGAACAAAAACACACCGTCCAACAGGCCCTCACCGCTGAGGCACATCCGCGCGTAGGCGGCGCGCAGTTCGCGCTGCTCGTCGTGCGTCAGCGACGTTAACGGTCGCTTACCCGCCGCAGCGAGGCTGACGTGGCGAACGTAAGGAAACGATCCACCACGTATTCGGATGCGCAAGTCAAACAAGCCACGCTCGTCAGAACGCTCCACCAACAACTTGACCTCGGCGCCGACCAGTCCCTCGCGCGCCAGGAAGTCTTCGATGCGTTGGCGTTGCCGCTGCAGCCGCGTCTTGCCGCTCATTTCCTCCTCGTCGAGCGGCTCGCCCGGCTTGACGAACACACGCTTTTTCAAGTCGCTTTCAAGCATGCTCCAGGGCAAACCATCGACATGCACGTCGCGCAACACACGCGCGCGCGTCACCGTGCACCGCAGTGTTGAGCCCGACAGCGTGCATGCGGCGCGTTTGTAAGCGCCGATCGCGACCAAACGCCGCTCAGCGTCATGCGCGGTGTCCAAAGTGGCAGGCAGGCCGACAACGTCTTGCAGGTAACTGTTGACCTGCGTCTGCTCGAAGTCAGACGCATGTTTGATTGCGACGGCGATGGCGGTGACACGCCCCA
>JAYTVG010000302.1:0-1937 GCA_043744135.1 Deltaproteobacteria bacterium
GACCTTGGGAGGTGAACAATAAAATTCACCGACATTGGGAGGTGAACAATAAAATTCACCGACCTTGGGAGGTGAACAATAAAATTCACCGACCTTGGGAGGTGAACAATAAAACTCACCGCAAACATCGTCGTGTACTGAATCAGCTGCGGGTGCCCTTCATGACGACGGTATCACGCAGCCAGCGCGCATCGTCCTTTTTGGGGTAGTCCAAGGTGTAGTGCAAGCCGCGGCTCTCGCGGCGCGCTAGAGCACACTCGACCACCAAACTCGCGACCAACGCCAAGTTGCGCAGCTCGATGAGATCGCGGGTTAGTTTAAACGCCCAGTAGTCGTCGTGCACTTCTTTTTCGAGCGCGGCGAGGCGCGCCTGTGCGCGCAACAACCGCTTGTTGCTGCGCACGATCCCGACGTAGTTCCACATCAGTGTGCGCACCTCTTCCCAGGCATGCGTCACCAGCACGTTTTCGTCGGGGTCGGCGGCAAAGCCGGTGTTCCACTCCGGGATCTCGACATCGCGTGCGGGCAATTCCATCTGCAACTGCGAGGCCTGCAAGGCCGCGCGATGGCCGAACACCACCGCTTCCAACAACGAGTTCGACGCCAAGCGGTTGGCGCCGTGCAGACCCGTGTGGGTGACCTCGCCGCCCGCCATCAATCCTGGCAGCGTCGTGCGGCCGTCCTCGTCCACCTCGACACCACCGCAACAATAGTGAGCCGCGGGCACCACCGGGATCGGCTGCGTGCGCATGTCGATGCCGAATTTCAGCAGCTCCCCGTGCACGCCCGGGAAATGCTCCTCGATAAACGACGGCTTGAGGTGCGTCATGTCCAGCAACACGTGGGCATCGCCGGTGCGCTTGAGTTCGCTGTCGATGGCGCGCGCCACGATATCGCGCGGTGCCAGGTCTTTGCGTGCGTCGTAGTCGGGCATGAACGCGTGGCCGTCGAGCCGCCGCAAGATGCCGCCCTCGCCGCGACACGCCTCGGTCACGAGAAAGTTCTTCGCTTGCGGATGGTACAAACACGTGGGGTGAAACTGGAAGAACTCCATGTTGGCCACGTCGCAACCGGCGCGGTAAGCCATCGCGATGCCGTCACCAGTGGCGACGTCAGGATTGGTGGTGTAGCGGTAGACCTTGCCAGCGCCACCCGTCGCCAAAAACACGATCTTGCCCAAGAACACTTCGATGCCGTTGTTGTTGTTGAGCACATACGCACCCAGACAGCGATCCTCACCCCGCATGCCGAGCCGTTTGCGGGTGATCAGATCGATCGCTTGGTGGTGCTCAAAAAAGCTGATGTTGGGGTGTGCGGTTGCGCGCGCGACCAACGCCTCTTCAATGGAAAACCCGGTGGTGTCTTTGCTGTGCACGACGCGCCGCGCACTGTGCCCGCCCTCGCGCGTGAGGTCGAGCCCACCGTCTTGTGCGTTACGCGTAAACTGCACGCCGAGGTCGATGAGCTGCCGCAAGCGCGCTGGACCCTCCTGCACACAGATGCGCACGATGCGTTCGTCGTTGAGGCCGTCGCCGGCGATCATGGTGTCGCTGACGTGGGCGTCAAACGAATCGCTTTCATCGACGACAATCGCGATGCCGCCTTGCGCCCACCGCGTGTTGCTGTCCATGCGCGCGCGCTTGGTGACGACCGCGACGGTGCCGCGCTCCGCCATGCCGAGCGCAAACGTCAAACCGGCGGCGCCCGATCCCATGACCAACGTGTCGAAGGACTGACTCATCGCCGCACCATATAGCAACTGATGCGCTGCGCGCTTCGACCGATTGAGCCAGTGGCGCGTGCGGGAGTACGCTTGCGCGATGAGTCGGGACCAAGCAAACGCGTTCGCCAAACACAACGACGCCCACGATCCTCTCGGCAACGTGGCGTGGGTCGCGAAAATCCACAAGAAGGCGATCCGTTGGAGCCCCGAGGCC
>JAYTVG010000303.1:0-1934 GCA_043744135.1 Deltaproteobacteria bacterium
GCATGCCGCGATGGCGCTGTTCGTGCGCATCGTGGAGCCGCCAAAGCCGGTCGATAGCATTGAGGACTTGCGCAAGTACGTCGAGACGCTCTCGCCGCCACCCAAAGTCGAAGCGCCGATCGTGCCCAACACCAACGCACCTGCCGACACGGACACCGACACTGGCGCCGGCACGAAAGCCGACGAGCCCAAACAGGCAGGCGGCGATGGCGGCGGTGCCAAAGGCGCCAAAAAGCCAGGCAAAGGCGGCGGTGGCGCTGGCGACCGCAACGCGTTGCGCGATCAAATCGCTGGCCGCGGCATCTTGCAGCTCATCGGCGGCCGTGGTGGTGGCGGCGGTGGCGGCGCCGTCGGCAGCGTCTTTGGCGCGGGATCGGCCATCAGCGATGACATCGGCTCTGCGCTTGCAGGAACCGCGGGCGTAGGCGTCGCAGGCGCTGGCGGCGCAGGTGTGACCCGACGCGGGACTGGCGGCGATGGCACCGGTGGCGACGGCACGGGAGGTGGCATCGGCGGCGACGCGGCTGGCATCGGCGTGCTGCAAACGGGTGGCGGCGGCAGCGTCGATACCGGCGCCAAAAACGCCGCCCGCGTGGTCGCGCGCGTTCGCGCCGACGACGTCGAAGCGGTGGATGGCAAGATCGATCGCAAGGTGGTGAAGGCGACCCTCGCGCGCCGTTCGGACGCGTTTCAGTCGTGCTACGAAACCGCGCTCAAAGCGAACTCCAAGTTGGCGGGCAAACTCGTCGTGGAGTTCACGATCGGCACGTCAGGCAAAGTGACGGAGGCGAGCATTGTCAAAGATGGACTCGGCTCCGGGGCGGTCGCGTCGTGCGTGCTTGAAGTGCTCAGGCGCCTGCGCTTTCCTGCGGCCGAGGACGGCGAAGTGACGATCAACAACAGTTTCGTGTTTCAACCCGGCGGCTGATTCACCCAACCAGGTCGCGCACGCGAGCGCACCGCGCCACACGAACGTGCTTGCGGGCTGTGACCGTTGAGACGCTCCATCGCCCGAGGTCGGTGAGTTCGGGCGTGTGGATCGGCCTCAGCGCGGGACGACTGTCACCGTGCCGGTCGGTTGCGAAGTCAACGCCGAGATCAAAAAGTACGCACCGACACCCGCGCCGGCCAGCAGCACTAGGCCACCGCCGGCCGCGCCCGCGACGATCCACGGCGTTGCGCTGCCGCCCTCGTCGGGTTCGTCGGCCACGGTTTGCACGACAGTGACGGCGGAGCTTTCGTTCGCGATGACCGCGGCAGCGACGACGGGTTCGCTTTTGGGTTCGTCGACTTCGGCGACAACCGGCTCACGCGGCGCGTCGTCAACGGCGGGCGTGGGCGTATCGTCTGCGATGATGACGCGCGATCCCCCCTCGTCGCGAGCTTCGCTGGGCGCAGCCGCGGCTTGGACCTTGCTAGGGGTCGCTTTCGGCGCGTCCATCGGCCCGACCGTCAAGATGTCGCTGTCGTCGTCGATGAAAGCAGCCTTTTTCTTGCCCGCTTTTTCGACTTCCTTTGACGGCTTCGCGTCTGGTGCTTTTTTGTCTGCGGCCTTTTTTGTCTCGGCGTCTTGGTCCGCGCTTTTTTCAGCGCCGGAGTTGCTCGACGCTTTGTCGCCGTTTTTTTTGACGCGATCGTTGTCGACGTCTTTTTTGTCTGCGTCTTTTTTGTCTGCGTCTTTTTTGTCGACGTCTTTTTTGTCCGCGTCTTTTTTGTCGGCATTGGCATCGCCGGCTTCTTCGTCCGGAGCACGCTTGGCGTCTTTTTTTGTGTCGCGCTTCTTTTTAGGCGCGGGTCGCTCAATCAAATCGACGTCGCCATCGGGGAGATCGTCGTCTTGCGCGTGGACCGCGCCGCTGTGCACTCCGCACACCGCCACCGTCATGCTCATCGCGACGGCGCGTACGACGCACGCGAGTTTGCGCAGCCGCTTG
>JAYTVG010000304.1:0-1933 GCA_043744135.1 Deltaproteobacteria bacterium
GTCGCCACGCAAATACGCTCGCAACAGGTCGGGGCCCACCACTTCAATCGGCAGGTGCACGAGGTCGATGCTGGCCGCTTTGCCGGCGGGACCCGCGGCCGCCAGCGACGCTGCCGCCTCGACCACGCGCGCCAAGGTCTTGACGTTAATACGCACGCAAAAGCGCAGCAGCGCACGGGTGGCGTCGCGGGTGATGGCGCGGGCGGCGCGGGCTCGCGACAAAAAGTCGTCGAGCAGCAAGCCCAAATCCGCCAACCGCTGCGGCAACGCCGGCATGCGCAAGGTCGCGCGCCCGACTAGCTCGACCAGTTGAGCACGCACGTGTTTTTTTGCGATGGCGTCGTCGCTGGTCTCACACATCGCGGCCACCACCGCGGTGCGCACACCGCCGCGCAAGGCCTCGATCAGGCGATCTTGCACTTGCAGCGGCAGCGCATCGATGTGCTCTAAAAACAGCGTGCCCCCCTCGGCATCGCGCAGGCGGCCGCGGTGGGCGTCGCTGCCAAACAAGTCGACCATCAGCCGGGATTGACGGCGTTCCCGGCAGTCCAGGTGCGCGAACTTACCGGTGCGGCCGACGTGCTGGTGCAGGGTGCGCGCCACGAAACCCTTGCCGCTGCCCTCCGGCCCCGTCAGCAATGCGTGCTGTTCGGTTTGCACGCGCGCCGACAGCTCGCGCAGCTGCGCCGCAAACGCCGGCGTCCACGTCACGATGCCGCCCCACTCAAACGGCTCAAGCAAACGCGCGTCGTTGGCCGACTCCTCGACGTAGACGAAAAAGGTGCGCCCGATCTCGACGATGTCGCCGTTGAGCAGCGGCACGCGCGCGGCCGGCGCACCGTTGACGAGCACGCCGTTTGTCGAGCCCATATCCTCGACGAAAAAGCGCATCGGTGCGTCGTCGTTGCGCAAACGCCCTGAGCCCTCCCCCAGCCGGCGCTCGATGGGCGCCAAGCGCGCGTGGGTGCCGCTCATCCACGGGTCATCGACCAAGTACCTGCCCTCGCCCGCGTCGGTGCCGTCGCTGTCGCCGCGCCCGATGACGATGGGTTTCGCGGACGGATACAGCGGCCCGTCACCGACGGCGAAGCGTTCGCCTGCGCGACACAACTGCACGAGTGCTGCGCGCCTGGCTAAACGCACTGACGCCGAGCTGCGCGTGGGGACGCGCGGGCCGTTCATGACGCGCCCCGAGTGAAGCCTGGTGCAGGTGCGGGTGCGAACATCAGCGGACTGTAGTCAGCTTTCGCGGCGCTGGTCATCCGCCGCGCGCGTCGAACTTCAGCCGGCGTAGTGCACGCCGACAAACAGCGGGCCGTTGTCGATTAGACGCACGCTGCCGAGCTTGCCCGCCAACAGCAAACGCGCATCGCGGGTGAGCGTGTCGACAGGCGCGAGCGTGCGCGGGTCGCACACTTGGATGTAGTCGGGAGTGAAGCTGGGCGTGTGCGCGAGCACCTCGCGCACGGCCTGTACCACCTCGGTCGCACGCCGTTGTCCGCGCTGTACGGCGTCTTGGCCCGCCATCAACGCGCGGTACAAGCACGTGGCCTGCTGGCGCTGCGCCGGCGTCAAAAACGCATTTCTCGACGACAACGCTAAGCCGTCCACCGCGCGCACCACCGGGATCTGCACGAGCTCCACCGCGATGCGCAGGTCGCGCACCAATGCGCGCAGCAACGTCAGCTGCTGGTAGTCCTTCTCGCCGAACACCGCGAAATGCGGCTGCACGATGTGCAACAGCAACGTCACGACCGTCAGCACGCCATCAAAGTGGCCGGGACGCGACGCCCCCTCGAGGGCGCTGACGAGCGCGCCGCCCGTCACGGCCGAGTCAAATCCCGCTGGGTACATGTCGTCGGCGTCGGGCGCGAACACGATGTCGGTGCCACACGCGTGCGCCAACTGCGCGTCGGTGGCCAAGTCGCGTGGG
>JAYTVG010000305.1:0-1928 GCA_043744135.1 Deltaproteobacteria bacterium
GTCGACGTGACTTTGCACAAAGATGGGCAGCAGGAGCTGACCGGTGGCGGAGGTGGGCACCCCGTCGATGAAGGACTCCATCAGGCCTTGAGCGAGGTCGCGATCTTGGTCGTAAAAGTCCAGGCTCATCAGCACGACCAGCGGCGAGTCTTTGGCTTGTCCGTCGTAGCGCAGATCGTCGATGGACGGGATCTGCGGATCGCGGGCGCAGGCGCTGAGCAGCAAAAGCGCGCACAGACCCGTGCGCGGTGCGTTACGCATCGTCCTCGTCGTCGTCATCGTCCCAATCTTCTTCTGGTACGCCCATGATGTCACGTACCTTTTTGCGACCGTAGGTATCGCCGCCGATGCCGCCTACTACGCCGCCGAGCACGCTGCCGATGGCTGTGCCGATAACCGGCATCGCCAGCGTGCCGATAAACGACCCGACCCAAGCCCCACCGGCTGCGCCCACCAAGCCGACGCCGTTGCCGCCCATGCGCTCCGCGAACTCTGTGCTGTCGATGTCACCCTTGGCAAGGCGCAGACCGTCGCGCGCGGCGTCGAAGGCGAACAACGCGGCGCCGGCGGCCGCCACGGGGCGCTTCCCGATGGCACCAAAGATGCGCTTGAGCGTCTCACCCGACAAGCGCTTGGCGAGTTCCTTGGCGCCCAGGTGCGCGCTTTGCGACACGACGACCTTGGCGACGCTCTCGCCGACGATGGCTTGCACGCGCCCGCGCGCGCGGTCGCCGAGCGCCTTAGGGCGGCCGTCGTCGTGGGTGGTGGCGAGATCGCGGTCCCGTTCGCGGCTGGCGACGTTGCCCGCTGCTACGCTCGCCGACATCACCACATCGCGAATTAGACCCATGAAGCCTCCTGCTCGTACGCGCTATCAATGTGCGCACCGAGTGTGCGCCGGCAAGGGGCAGCGTAGCAGGCAGGCGGCCGCAACGCAGGTTTGGGGCTTTATTGGGCGCGCGCGTGCACGATCGCCGTGCGCATGCGAACCGCGCACCGCCCAGGGCCCAAATACGCCTCAAGCGCATCGCCCGCCCGCGCGAGCGTCGCTTGGCTCAAGCGCTCGTCGCCCAGCCAGCGGGGCAGCAGCAGCGACGCCACCATGCCGTCGTCGATGGCGGCGCGCCCACCGTCAAACAGCAACGCGCGTTGCTGCACCCCCACGTGCGACAACTCAAAACCGGCGCGCGCGAGCATTTTTGTCAGCGCCTCGTCGGTGGGCTGCGCGTGCCTTGCCGCCACAAGCAGCTCGCGTGCCCGCAGCTGGGCGTCGGCCTCACATGCCTCAAGCAGCGCGTCGAAAATTTCATCAAAGCTGCCGTGCATTGCAACGCTGATGGCGACCTCGGCGCCCGGGCGGGCGACGCGGTGAAGCTCGGTGAGCAACTCGCGATCGCGGGCGGGTTCGTGCAGCGCCAGGTTCGCGACGATGGTGTCAAACGATCGCGCCGAAAACGGCAAGCGCTCGGCGGCCGCGATCACGAGCGCGCAGCGACCCACGTGCAGCCCAACTGCGCCAGCGCGCGCGGAGCCGTGGACCGCGACCACGAAGCCATCCGCGCCGACGCGCTGCGTGAGCGGCTCCGCAAAAAGGCCAGCACCAAGGCCAAGCGCCAACACGTGTGCGGCGGGCGCGAGCCCCGTACAGCCGTCGAGCAACAGCTCGGCGGGTGCAGCAGCCAAGCGCAGAATTGGATCTCCGAGGTCGCGCAAAAACCCGCCCGCCACAAAGCAAATCGATACCACTGGGTCGGCACGAACACGAGCTAGACGTGACTGTGGCGGTGTTGTTCGCCCAAACACCGAGCGGGAACGACCGCGCGCCCGACCACCCCGACCAGCCCGCCCGACGACCGCGCCCGCAACCGCGACAGCCGCCGGCGGGTCGGCAACAATCCTGCTGGTGGTGAGAGAGGGAGTCGAACCCT
>JAYTVG010000306.1:0-1928 GCA_043744135.1 Deltaproteobacteria bacterium
CACTTCACCGGCAGCCGCACAGCGCACGACGACTGTGTGCGGCATGTGATCGAGCATCATGGCGTGGACGGCGTGAGCGAGCGCATCGTCACCGAGCCACAGCAGGACCAAAGGAGTCGTCAAGATGGCAAACATGATGGACAATGCGGCGCGTAGCAACAACGTCATCAGCTTGTTAAGGCCCAACCCGCAACGCGGACCGAGCGGGCGCGCGTCAAATCGAGGAAGGCGTGCACCACGCGCTGTAAGTCGGGCAGCTCGTGGTCAAACACCAAGGTGTTGAGCGCGGCTACAGCAGCCGGCTGAGTTGTTGATCGCGTCAACGAACGCCCCGTTTACGTCCAGCGCAAGGGCTTGGCCAAAAAAGCGATTGAAGTAGGGCGATGAACGACATGTCGGCGCTGAGTTCGTCGACGGACCAAAACGACGCGCTTGAGCACACGGCGCTGCAAGAATGCAGAACCAAGATCTCGACCTAGCTCAGCCAGAGTTTGGGCGGGTAGATGAAACGAATGCGGTGACTGCGCTTAACGACAAATGCGCCTCGCGCGACTGGGCGGGCGACGACGATCCCCACGCTCGCCTCGACGAAGGCGCGCGCACTCGGCCGCGATGCCGTCGCGGACGCGAATGCGCGCTCGACCGCAGCCACCGCGGCCGTAGTGTGCGCAGCCAAACCCATGCGACGTCGTCAGACTTGTTCTGTGAAGATGTTGGATCTCCGCGTTGACGAGCAAGTGGGCCCGCGCGATAGATTCGCGTAGGGGTTTAACAAATGATTCGATGCTGCTCTGCTTGCAAGCGCTGTGAACGCACAGGACATGCGCGCAAGTCACGAACGCAATCCTCAATGACTACAACACACAAGGAGTCACATGCGCCTTCCAAAGTGCTTCCAGCAACGTGGGCCTCGTCTTTGCATATCATGGACCGTAGGCGTTCTCCTCTTAGGCACCGCAGGGTGCGATTGTGCGACGCGTCTCCAGGACGTGAATGCCGCAGCAAGTCCCGGGATGTTCTCGCTGTTTGGGACGCCTTCAGGTGACTCCGGCATATTTTCTTTTGAACGGTGTGAATATGCTGCGACGTCCGTATTTGTGTACAAAAGTACCGCAGGTGCGGATGATTTGGATGAAGCACGTCGAAACGCAACCTTCATTCAAGAAGTGGAGAGTCAAGACGGCCAACCTGTGCATGTCCCCCTCGTGGACGAACAGACGTTGGTGGTGTGCATTGTCGACCCGGGTCACGCCCAGGACGCGTGCGCCGCCGTGCGCCCGGGGCCCGAGAGAAAGGTCACGGCGTCACGGCGCGCATATGACACGTGCGTGATTTCCGACAGCGGCGACCATGCATGTGTGCGCTCCGTTGACTTGGCAGACCCGAGCGACCCGAGCGAGTAGGCGCCGTTGCGCACTGTGAAAAGTAGGCAACCTCGCCAAAGCCAGACGGCGTGGGGCGACGACAACCCACGCGCTGATCGCGCCCACCCGTGAACGAGGACCCTCAACGATCTGACCGCCCGCAGCGACGCAGCGATCGTCGATTTGCGCGATGCACGCGACCGGGCGTTTGTGGCTTGGGCTGTAAAGCGCGCGGCATGCCGGTGGGCTGTCACCCGCGACCGGTGTCGTGTTAGCTGTGACGTGGTGCCACCAGCCGACCTCCAGCTTCATTTTGACGTGCAGCGGGGTGCGCGCGCGGACAGCCTCATCGCGGCGTTGTTGCACGCCGGCGCCGACGTCGACGCCAGCAGCAGGGGACGCCAGCGCGCGCGCGATAGCAATCGCCGCCATCGCTCGATGTGCGGGGCCGAGCGCGAGGCGATCGATACGCGTCGACCCTACGCGTCGATCGCGACCGCTGCTGGCGACGTTAAGCCGACGCATGCGCAGCGGGCAGGAGTTGCGTTCGAAATGGGGGGTTTT
>JAYTVG010000307.1:0-1925 GCA_043744135.1 Deltaproteobacteria bacterium
CTCGGGGTGACGTCGGCTTTGGTCGTCACGTGCAGCAGCATCACCGCCGCGTCAATGTCCGGCGGCGGCGCGCTTTGATCCGCGGGCGCGAGCACGAGCACCACCTCCGCACGCATCAACTCGCGCTGCGCCCGCGCGATGCCTTGCAGCTCGACGGCGCCCGCAACTGCGCTGTCGCGCACGCCTGCGACATCGACAACGGTGACCTCGACGCCATCGATTTCGACGGCCGCCTCAAGCACATCGCGCGTGGTGCCGGGTTGCGCATCGACGAGCGCGCGGTCCTCGTTGAGCAGTGCGTTAAACAGCGTGGACTTGCCGGCATTGGGCGCGCCGTATAGCAACACCCGTGCGCCACGCCGCAGCCGATCGCCGCGTGTTGACGTCGACAACAGCTGGCCTAGCGTCGCTTGTGCAACGGTCAAGCTCGCGGCGATGTCGTGCACGCGCGCTTCGCCGATGTCTTCGTCGGGAAAGTCCAAGCGCGCCTCAAGTTCCGCGAGCGCATCGACCAGCGTGGCGCGCACTGGCTGCAATGTGGCGTGGAGTGCGCCGTGCAAGTTGCGTTGGGCGGCGTGCAGGGCCGTGGCGGTGCGCGCGTGAATGACGTCGTCGACGGCCTCCGCCGCCACCAAATCCATGCGCCCCGACAACACCGCGCGCTGGGTGAACTCGCCGGGCTCAGCCAACCGGCAACGGTGGCGCAACAACAACGCCAACACTTCGCGCACCACCAATGGGCCACCGTGCAGCGACAGCTCCGCCATCGGCTCGCCGGTGTAGCTTCTGCCGTCCAAAAACAGCGTACACAGCGCTTCGTCAAGCGTGGTGGCGCCGTCGCGGACATCGCCCAGCGTCGCCACAAACGGCCGCTGCGGCGGGCGGCGCGCCACGAACACGCCGGCTATCACATCGTGGGCACGCGGCCCGCTGATGCGCACGATGGCGAGTGCAGCCGGCGCCCGCGCGGTGGCAAGCGCGCAGATGGTGTCGACGCGGGCGAGGTCAAACCCCATGGCGCGCTAACGCACGTCGGGCTGTGCGCGGCGCATCGCGACCGCCAACAACCCGACCGCCGCTGGCGTGATGCCGCTGATGCGGCTGGCTTGGCCCAGGGTGCGAGGCTGATGCTTTTTAAGTTTTTCAAACACCTCGTTGGAGATCCCCGGCAACTGCTCCGCCAACAGCGACGCGGGCAGTGCCGCGTGATCAAGCACGCGATCGCGCGCGATATCCTTGTGTGCGCGATCGATATAGCCCGCGTACTTCACCTCGACACTCACGCGCACCGCCACCGCTGCGTCCACCACATCGTCGCGCAGAGTGATGCGCGCAAGCACGTGGGGGTCCACCTCAGGACGGCGCAACAGTGCAAGCGCAGTGGTTGGTTCGTTGAGTGCTGCGCCGCCGACGCTCGCGAGCATGGCGTTGACGTGCGCGCTCGCGGGCACGCGCAGTGTATCGAGGTGCGCAAGCTCGGCCGCCACCGCCGTTTCAAACGCCCGCATGCGGGTGCGGCGCGCGCTCGACGCGAGGCCCACGGCGTCGCTGGTGGGCAGCAAGCGCGCCGTGACGTTGTCTTCACGCAACAACAGCCGGTGCTCTGCGCGTGAGGTGAACATGCGGTAAGGCTCGTCAGTGCCCTTGAGCACCAAATCGTCCACCATGACGCCTGCGTAGGCTTGATCACGCCCGAGCACGACGGGCGCTTTGTGAAGCAAGCTGTGGGTGGCGTTGATGCCCGCCAACAAGCCTTGCATCGCAGCTTCTTCGTAGCCGGTGGTGCCGTTGATTTGCCCCGCGCAAAACAATCCCGGAAGGGTGCGCACTTGTAGATCGAGATCCAACTGCGTCGGCACCACGACGTCATATTCGACTGCGTAGCCCCAGCGCGTCACCTCAACGTGCTCAAGCCCTGGGATGGT
>JAYTVG010000308.1:0-1923 GCA_043744135.1 Deltaproteobacteria bacterium
GAATTCACCGACCTTGGGAGGTGAACAATTGAATTCATCGACGGGAGATGACCACAGCACTTAGTCGTTGCCGTTGGGTTTTTTGTGCGGCGGTTCGCCGTCGACCGCGCCGTCATCCCACGGGCCCTCGGTCGAGAAATTCTTTTTGTACCACCCGCGCACGTCGCCCCACGCGCGGCTGATGGGATCCATCAGGTCGCCGCCGGCTGCTTTGCGTGCGGCGTCTTGCGCTTCTTTGCCTTCGGGTTCTTTGATGAGCTGCGCGCCACAGCTCGTGCACACCATGGCTTCGACTTTGTTTTGCGTCGCACAGTTCGGGCATGCGTTCGTGTTGACGAGCGCGCGCACTTTGTAGTCGCCGTCCAAGATTTCGAGGTAGTTCCCTGTTGTCACCCAGTCGAGCACCTCCTTGGTGCGCCAAATGGGGTACGGGTGGCTGCGAAACAGCGTTTGAAAGATGGCGATGTAGCGGCCCAAAGGACCCTCGTCCTGCATTTTGCCGAAGCTGTCGGCTTGCTCCATGAATTGTTCGATCGACAGCTCGCCACCAAAGCGGCGCGATCCTCCCGCGATCTTCATCAGCGTGCGCATCACCAAGTTAGGGTTCTTGGTCACCAACAACGCTGCGCGATCGCTCGACAGTTCGCTCGCGCGATCCCACCGCAGCAGCGCGAGCTGGACTGGGTACACGATGAGCGAGCCCAGGCCCATGGTGGCGCTTGCGACGGTGCTTGCGACCGAGCCAAACACGCGGGCAGCACTTTTGTACAGCACATGGTCGGCGTGGACGTGGCCGAGCTCGTGCGCGAGCACCACCTCGATCTCGTCTTCGTCGAGCAAGTCCAAGCAGCCGGTGGAGATGGCAACGAAGTAGTGATCGACGCCGAAGGTGTACGCGTTTGGCACCGGGTCTTGGTAGACGTACAGCTCAGGGAGCTGTTTGATGCCTAAGCAAGCAGCCGCCCGCTCAAAACGTGCGTAGACGGTCGGCAGCTGCGTGCGCGTCACCCTGACGAAGTTGGCGTGGTGGTTGAGGCGCGTGGCCAACTCGAAGCTGTGCTTGATCATGCTGCGCAACAGCGTGGAGACGCCAGGGATGCGCTTGAGCGCGTCGAGGGTCTCGCGGTCGAGCGGATGGATGTAGCTTTCGGGATCGAGGTCTGAAAACGGCCGCGCGAAAGCCCGCAACAACGGCTTTTCGCATTTGCCGCACAACGGCGACACCTTCATGCTCAAGATTTTTTCACGCGTCAGGCGGTTGTTGGCGCCACACTCGCCGCAGGTGAACTCGACGGCCTCTACGCGTTGCGCCTTGGGTGCGTCTGCGGGGTCGGGTGGGGCGGTGTCGGGTGCGTCGCTCATGAAGCCTCGGGGTAGGATGCTACCGCTAGCGTAGCCACAAAAAACGCCGCGACCAGCCCCCGCAACACGACATGCGTTGACAGCGTCCAAGCGCCGCGCGCAGCCTCAGCTCATGGCGATGTATTCCTCTTCCGTGTTTTTTTTGTCCTTCGCGGTCCGCAGCGAACGCGATCGACCCATGGAACTAAACACAGCCGTTGTCGCCGCGTTGTTGTGCGCGCTGTCGGCGCTGGCGTGCACGAAGGAGGTCGCGTCCGTTGAGGTCGCACCGAGCGCGTTGGCGTTTAAATCCGAGGAGAGCAAAACGCTGGTCGGCACGCCGAAAGGCAAAAACGGCAACCCCCTGGAGGAAAAGACGCTGACTTGGACATCGAGCGATCCCGCGATCGCTGCCGTCGACGCAAACGGCCACGTCAAAGCGCGCGGCACCGGCAAAGCCACGATCACAGCGAGCGTCGATGGCCAATCCGGCAGCGCCGCCGTCACCGTGACACTGCTGAAGTCCATCAAGCTTGAATCGCCCGCGATGGTCATCAAAGCGGGCGTCGCTGTGCCGCCGCT
>JAYTVG010000309.1:0-6173 GCA_043744135.1 Deltaproteobacteria bacterium
CTCCGCAAGGAAGGCTGCCGGCCCCGGGTCGTCAAGGACTGACGGCCCGGGCTAGGCGTCGTCGCGGATCTCGATCCCGAGCTGCCGGCACTTCTTGTAGAGGTGGCTGCGCTCGAGGCCCAGGCTCCGCGCGGCATTCGTGACGTGCCCCCCGTGGGCGCGCAACCGCTCGCGGATGACGTCCCTTTCGTACGCGTCCACGAGGTCGCGGAGCGGGCCTTCGCCGGCGCTCGCGCCACGGCCGGCCGCGCTCGACGCCGCGACGGCGGCCGCGGTTAAGCAAGAGCATCAGTCGTTGATGCGCGGCCTTCAGGTGCGCGAGCCCGGCGTGCGGGGCCGACCCGATCGCGTGGTCGCAATGGTGCGCGAGCGTGCGCAAGAGCTGTTTTCGGCGCGGCTCAAGCACGACAATTCGCTCAAAGGCGGCATCGACATCACCATCGTCACGCGCGACGGCGGCCGCGTGACCGACGTGCACATCGTGCGCAATTCACTGGCAGACGCGGCTGTGGTCGCGAGCGTGGTCGGGAATCTGCGGCGCGCCACGGTGGTTGGGCCAGCGCGCCAATACGCGTTTACGCTCGAGTTTCGTTGCGCATCGAGTCCGCGTGCTCAACGTCTTAGCGCGACGAAAACACCCGATGCCTGCTTTGCTGAGCTATCACCCGCGGAGCGTTAACGTGCCCACGCGGACCAGCTAGGACTTTTGTATGCCGTCGTTTTCACAGTCTGACTCGTTGCAGCGCAAAGTGGGCGTGGTGGTGGCCGACAAGGTCGCGCTCAAGGTCCCCAAGCGCCCCATGCACGTTGCGGTGGTGGGTGCTACCGGCGTGGTGGGTCGTGAGGTGCTGTCGATCTTGCGGGAGCGGCGTTTCCCGGTCGCGTCGATGCGCATGTTTGCTTCGGAGCGCTCCGCTGGTGAGGCCATCACATTTGAAGACCGCGACATCGTCGTGCAGAAGCTCGGCGCGGACGCGTTTAAGGGTGTCGACGTGGCGTTTTTTGCGGCGTCGGCAGACGTGTCGCGCACATGGGTGCCGCGCGCAGCCGAAGCGGGCGCCGTGTGCATCGACAAGTCGAGCGCCTTTCGGATGGACGCGCAGGTGCCGCTGGTTGTTCCCGAATGTAACGGTGAAGCCATCGCGCAGTTCACGCACAAGCGCGTCATCGCGACGCCCAACTGTTCGACCATCCAGTTGGTGCAGTGCCTGCACGCGCTGCACAAAGCTGTCGGCGTCAAGCGCGTCGTGGTGTGCACCTACCAAGCGGTCAGCGGTGCCGGCCGCGGCGGCGTCGACGAACTCGAGTCGCAAGTGCGCGATATGTTCAACCTCAAGGAACTCAAGGTCGCGACGTTCGATCAACGCATCGCGTTTAACGTGTTACCGCGCATTCCCGCCAAAGACCCGATCCCAAGCGACGGCGTCACCGGCGAAGAGCGCAAGATGATGCAAGAAACCCAAAAAATCTTAGGCGCGGGCGTGCGCGTGGCAGCCACGTGCGTGCGGGTGCCGGTGTTTAACGGCCACAGCGAAGCCGTGCATGTGCAGCTCGGCGGCGCGCTCACGCCCGAGCGAGCGCGCGAGTTGTGGGCGGCCGAGCCCAACCTCGTCGTTGTCGATGACATTGCACGCGGCATCTACCCGACCACGGAAGATGCAACTGGCGAGGACAAGACGCTGGTGGGCCGCGTGCGCGCAGACGAGAGCATTGACGGTGGGTGCGGTTTGGCTTTTTGGATTGTGTCGGACAACTTGCGAACCGGGGCGGCATTGAACGCCGTGCGTATCGCGGAGGCGCTATGCGCGGATCATCTGTAGTTTTAGTGGCGCTGCTCACGAGCGGGTCAGCGCAAGCCGCGCCCGCGCTCACCAGCTTTACCATTGATGGCAAAGCCCTCGTCAACGGCGTCAGTCGTGCCTCATGCGCGAGCACAGCCGAGCTCGCGTTGCGTTTCACGACGCAAGACCTAGTACTTGACAACTACACGCTGGAATTTGCGCGCTGGCCCATTGACCGCGGTTTGTGTCAAAGCAAGCGCGACGACGTCGATCTCGAATTCGTCGGCGACGCGGTCGAGATCGCACGCAGCGACCTACGAAATTTCGCCGGCACAATCACGCTGGCAGATCTCGTCGGAGCTGACTGCGCCGTTGACGCCGCGGGCGCGCGCCAGTCGTTTAACTACTGCGTGATGTTGTCGGACCCAAACGACAGCATCAACGCGCTTTTGAGGGCGGGCGTGCGCGTCGACTACGACACCGCGTTACCGGCGCAACCGACCATCACAAACGTCGTGGCTGGCGACGGCCGCATCACGCTCACGCTCAAGCAAGAGGCCGTCGTTGACAACGAGACGCTCACGAGTGTGGCGCAGTACCGCGCGTGCCCGGATGCTGGTGCAACCATCGCCACCAGCGCGTGCGGTGCGGTGTCGCGGCTGAAGTCGGCGGACGCAAACGGTCTCGACGTCGTGGTCGGCAGTTTGAAAAACGGCACCACGTATGAATTTCAAGCGCTGTTGAAAGACGACTTTGGCAACGTCAGCACGCCATCCGATTTCAAGCTCGCGACGCCGTCGTCCACGAAGGGCCCGCTGTCGCTGTACAATGGCGGCGACAATGCGCTGTCGTTTGCGCCCTCGTGCGCGTCAACGTCGGCGACGCCGAGCGTGTTGTGGTTCACGGTGTTGGTGTGCTTTGTGGTAGCCGTGCGCCGACGACGCCACGGCGGTGCGATCGCCCTCGGCGTGATGCTGCTGTCAGCGACCGCCAGCCGTGCTGAGCTCGGCCAAATGACGGTCGGCATGGGGGTGTCGCCGTACAAGCCCGACATCGACAGCGAGGTCAACAAAGGCAAGCGCATCTTCCCGCTGTACCAATGCTTCTTTGGCGGCGACACGTTGGTGGAGATCGGCGGTGACTTGGACACGCACCTGTGGGACGGCTTTGGCTCGCTGCAAGTCGCCGCGGGATTTTCTGCTGCGCAGGCGCGCGGCTTCGCGCAGCCCAACACCACCACCACGACGTGTCAGGCACAGACCAAGACGGCGGTCGAGCTCACGGTCGCAAAGATCAACCCCGGCTTGGTGTACCGCTTCGATCCCCTGCTGGATCGCTTCGGCTTCCCGCTCGTGCCGTACGCCCGCGCCGCGCTTGTCGTCGCTGGCTACGTGTTCACAAAAGACGGCGCGTTTGATTCAGGTGGCAAGTCCGTCGGCGCGCGCGTCGGTGTGGAGGGCGCCCTCGGCTTGATGTTGGCGCTCGACTTTTTGGATTCGCTCGACCCGTTTGTTCCAGACGCCACCCGCCGAGGCCGCGCCAACGGCACCTTCGATCACACCTTCATCTTCGTTGAGGGCGCGTACCAAGACGTCAGCAGCTTCAGCCAACCCGGCTTGGTGTTGACCCCAATCGACGCGTTTATCGGCACCAAGCAGCCGATCTTGTGGCGCGCTGGCATCGCCGTGGAACTGCTGTAGGCGGCCCGATGCGGCGCGATGTCCACGTGGCCGCTGTGCTCGCGGTGCCGCTGATCGCTGCATTGGCGTTTTCCTACGCGCGCTTGATCAGCACGATGGATCACGTGCCGGCCGCGCAAGACTACGTCGACGCCAAACAACTGCTCATGCAACAGCAGTTCGACCCCAACACCGATGCGCTGGCAATCCTGCCTGCGTGGTCGCTGCGGCCGCTGACGGTGGTGGGCGATTGGTCGCCCATCAGCGCCGACAACCTCGCTGCCCAGCCGCTGCACCGTTACCGCCGTTTGTTTGTGTGGGCCGAGCCCGATAGCGATGACGCGTTGACGGCGCTGCTAACGACGCGCGGCGCGCCAGCGGATCGACAACGGTGCGGCCGCGTCGAGGTGCTGCGCTTCGATCTCAACAACGCGCCCGTGGTGTTCGATCTGCGCGCACAGCTCAGTCAAGCCCAGGTCCGCATCACCGGCGCTCGCGGCGACGACCACGCTGTCGACGTCGAATGCGACACGCCGGTCGCCGGTGGCTTCGCGTGTCCGACGCGTCCCAACTGGCAACGTGTGACGCGGCAGTGGGCGCTGGTGAGCGACAACGGTGACGACGTTGTGTGGAGCCATCCACCCCCGGCTGGCCAGCGCTTGTCGATCGCATGGCGAGCCGTGCCGCTGGGCGCGCGCATGATCGTGCGCGCGGGCCACCTGCGCAGCGGCGCCGAGCATGCACGCGCGGCGGTGCGCCTGCGCATCGAAGTGGACGACGTGATCATCGACTCCATCACGGTCGAGCCGCGGTTTGCGTTCGCGTCGTACCAGGTCGACTTGACGCGGGTAGCTCCTGGATCCCACAAGCTCGCGCTCGTCATCGACACCGACGACGAGGCCAGCAACCACTTCGCTTGGGACGCGTACGTGGTGGCGTCATGAGTGGCACGCAGACGCGACGCTTTGATCGCATCGACGTCGGCCTCGCACTCGCGCTTTTCGCCGTCACCACCATCATCGTCGGCATCAGCGCGCAAAGCCTCGGCTTCACGCGCGACGAGGGCTACTACTTCAAAGCCGCCGAGAGCTATTGGGGCTGGTTCGCGCAACTGGGTGCGCACCCGCAAAGCGCGTTGTCGGCGGCGTCGATCGACAAGTACTGGAGCTACAACCACGAGCACCCCGCGGGGATGAAGACGCTGATGGCGTTGTCGTATGGCATCAACGCCTGGGCGAACGTGATGGCGACGCACAACGCGTTGCGGCTGCCTGCGTGGATCATGGCAGGGACGTCGGTGGCGTTGGTGTATGCCCTTGGGCGTGCGGTGTTGCCGCGGGCATGGTCGGTCTTCGCCGCGGCCCTGTGGGTGACGATGCCGCACGTGTTTTGGCATATGCACGTGGCGTGCTTCGACATCGGCATCGCGGCCGCACACGCCGCACTCGTGTTGTCGTATTGGCACGCGCGGCGCAGCAACCGCGGAGCATGGATCGCTGCGGTGGTGTTTGCGGCCGCCGCGACCATCAAACACAACGTGCTGCCGGTGCCCGCGCTGTGCGTGCTGCATTGGCTGCTATGCGACGCGACGCCGGCAACGACGTCAGCCACCACCGACGCAACGCGCGTGCGCCTGGGCACCGTGCCGTTGGTGTTTGTGCTGTGGGCGGTGGTGTCGCCGCTGTTGTACGTGGCGCACTGGCCGTGGTTGTGGCCGGATCCTGCGCGCCGCTTCGGTGGCTACATCGCGTATCACCTCAGCCACGAGCACTACCCCATCCTGTATTTCGGCGAGCTGTTGACGCAGCCGCCGTTTCCAGTGCACTTCCCGTTTGTGATGTCGGCGGTGACGATTCCCGTGCCGACGTTGATGTTGATGTTGCTTGGGACAGCACTTGCGAGCGTCGCCGCGGCGCGCACGTTGTGGCACCGCAGGGTCACGCCGCTGCTGGAAACGGAGCTGACGCGGGTGCCGTTTTTCGCTGATGCGCGGGATCCCTCGGGGTCTGCTGCCGCGCTGTTGCTCATCAACGCAGCCTACCCGTTCATCCTGATCGCGCTGCCGTCGACGCCGATCTTTGGTGGCACCAAACACTGGATGAACGCGCTGCCGTTTTTGTGCGTGCTCGGCGCTTGGGCGCTAGCAGAAATCAGCGCGAGATTGCGCGCGCTCAACACCTCGACCGCGAGGGCAAACGCGCGTGCGATGGCCGCAGCCGCCATCGCGATCGCGCTGTTGTGCGTGGCTCCGGGCGCGGTGATCAGCGCCCGCGTGTGGCCGTACGGACTTGGCAGCTACAACGAACTCATCGGTTTTGCGCGCGGTGCGGCAAACGTCGGGATGCAGCGGACCTTTTGGGGCTACGAGCCGATGGAGGCGCTCGCGGCGATAAACGCGGGCGCCGCAAAAAACGGCCGCATCCACTTCGGCGACACCAACCAAGACAGCTGGCGCATGTACCAGCGCGATGGCTTGCTGCGCGCCGACATCGGCTGGTCAAACACGGTGCGCGGCGCGAGCGTGGCGTCGGTGCAGCCGCAAGGTGAGTTCAAGGACCAGTGGATGGACGTGTGGAACGACTGGGGAACCCGCTCGCCTGACCTCGTCACAGGCGCCGAAGGGGTCCCGGCGCTCACCGTGACGTTCGCACCGAAGGCGAAGCCGTGACCAACGTGGTCGCTGACACCGAACCGCTGCCAGAGCCGCTTGAAA
>JAYTVG010000310.1:0-6170 GCA_043744135.1 Deltaproteobacteria bacterium
TTCAAGCGCGTTGTAGGCGAGCTTTGCGCCACCCGCTTGGGGCAACGCCACCGACACCTTCTGCTCGCCGTGCGCGCCCAAGCTCATCTTCCACACCAGCCCCTCGTGCTCAAGCGGCATGCCGCCGGGCAGCAGCGCTTGCGGAAAGGACTGCTCGATTTTACGCAGCACCACATGGCGCGGTGCCGACGACGAATTGCCGTCGTGATGATCCGACGCGCGATGCGGATCCATGAGGCGCGTCGCGTCGCCACGCTTGTCGCCCCACAAAAATCCCGCGGCTACGAAGTGCGGATTCAAAAAGCCGACGTTGACCTTCGGCTCTTCGGGCATCGCGGGCCACGATGCGGGCGGCTTGCCAGCTTTTTGCGCGGCGTTGACCTTGTCTTGCCACGCCAGCAACTCGCCTTGCCACGCAGTGACCAGCGGGCGCAGGCGCTCGTCGATGTATTTTTCAAACCACGGCTCGCAGATCATGGTGTCGGCTTGCCACACGAGGTCGCGCGCGGGCGCTGGCTCCACCAAGTCGTGAACGCCAGTGACGTTTTTGGCAAAGCCCATCGCACCCATCACGGCAGTCAGGTCTTTTGAGTGCACGTAAGCTTGGATGAGCGAGCGGCGCATCTGGCCGTCTTCGTCGGGCGGGTCTTTGGCGAGGCCTGCGCGCGCGAGGGTTTTGGCCTCGTCGATCGCTTCGGTGATGGCGTCGAGCACGTTCATCATGCGCGGTATGCCGTCGGCGCCGGGAACCGCGATGGTGTCGTGTTTGACCGCGTCTTCGAGCGCTGCGTAAAACGCCGGCACGCGTACGTTGTCGACGGCGTCACGGCCGCCGAGCTCCAACAGCGCCGTGAACGCAGGTTTAACGCCCGCGACGTTTTGCAGCGCGGCTTTGATGCCGACGTCGTTGTCGTCGAGCGATGCGACCTCTGGCGTGCGCCGATACAAGCGAATGGTGACCTCACCGTACTTTTTGCCGAGTGCGTCGAGGTCGGAGCCGCGCGCGGTGGCCTTGCCGTGGCGCCCGTCGGTGCCTTCCCAAGCGCCGAAGCCGCGATCGGTTGTGTAGTCCTCGACGCCGTGCGCGTTGTCGAGCGCTTCGGCTGCGTGCACGCTGGCGTAGGCTGCGACCATCGCCGTCGCGTCCAGGGCGGGGCCGCCTTTGACAAAGACGTCGCTGAGGGTTCGCGCCGCTTCAGCGCCCACCACGCCCGTCGGCGCGTGGATGATGGCACCGGTAACCTTGCTTGCGCCAGCACCGTTGGCGTCGCGCGTCTGACGCGTCGTCGTCGTGACAGCTTTTGCGATCGCGTCCACCATTACGCCCGTCCTTGAGTCGTGAGCGCTTGCGCCTTTGCACGCGCCGCTGCTTCTGCGGGCGCGCGCGCGAAGAACTGTGCGTCGAGTTTTTCAGCGCGATCGAACGCGTCGAGCGCCGCCATCATGTCGCCGTGCGTCGTCAGCACCGTGCCCAAGTGCCCAAAGCCTGCGGCATCACCGCGCTTGTCGGCGTAGCTGCGCAGCGCACGCATCGCCTGCGCAGGATCTTTCGCGTCTTGCCAAGCCTGCGCAACGTTGAGCCACAACGACACGTCTTTGGGATCTTTGCGCAGCGCATGCTCGAACGCGGCTGCAGCTTCGCCCGGTCGCTTACTGGCCAGCAGCGCCATCGCAAGGATGCGCCAGGTGCCGCCATTGACGTCGCCACGCGTGGCGATGGTGAGCGGTGCGACGGCCTCGTCGTGGCGGTTGGCAGCAACGAGCATGACGCCCACTTCGAGCGCCGCCGCAGGGTCGTGGGGCGCGCCGGCGAGCCGTGCGCTGGCGGCCTCAAGTTGCGTTGCCGTAGCGGTCGACGACGTCATTGCCATGGCTACACCCCCGCCAGGGCTGGGGCCGCGTCGCCCAAAAACCCGAGCTGTTTGCCGGTCGCAATGAACGCTTGCACCTTGGCCTCGTCGCCACCGTAGACGAAGGTTGTGATGTTCTTGCCGTCGAGCACTTCAGCTTTGGGTTGGTAGCTGTTGAGCTCGGCAAACAGCGCCTCACGCAATGCTGCGACTGCGTCGGGCAGGCGAACGTGCGCTTTGACGGCGGCGTCAAACTGACGGTCGAGCTGCGCTTGCAAGCGTCCACCCACGCCACGGGTGCTCGCCTCAGCGTCGTTGCGTGCTTTCATGGTGGTGCGAATGATTTCGGGATCAAGCGGGCCGGCCGCAAACTTGCCGTCGCCGAGCGCGAGTTTTTTATGCATCGAGGTGCCGACGCCGACACCGCCCACGCCTGAGTACACGGCGTCAGGGAAGTGCCGGTCGCGCATGCCGCCCGAGATATAGGTCTCAAGCCCGCTGCTGTGCGCCTTGTGCGTCCACTCCATCAACGTCGACATGCCGAGGTGTTCGGTCAGCGGCGGGCTCGGCGGCGCTTTGGTGGCGCTGTCGAGCGTGACTTTTTCAAAGCCACCCGCGGCTGCGATCTCGACGGACAGCAGCGCAATGTCGCGCATGATGGCCTTGTCGAAGGTGGGCTCGGCACCGTTGACGCCAGCAACCACCGGGTTGAGCACGCGCGCTTGGGCGCCGTTGTTCGCGAGCGTGTCAGGACGGTCGTCGATGAACGCGCGGTTGAGGTTAAACGCGGCCGACAGCGATTGATCCGGGCGGCGCTCGGCCGCGATCGTGATGCCCTTCATGTAGTGGATCGCTTGCGTCGCGCTCAGCATGTCCATGGCGATCTTCACGTCCGCGGTGCCGTTTGAAAACATCTCCGACGCGTACGCCGCGGTGTCGTTGATGGCGGTGGTGGCGTCGGTGTCAAACCACTTGCCAAGGTCTTTGACGACGTCTGCGCCATCAAGGTTGATGTCGGGTTGGAAATTGCCACGGCCGTAATACGCCGTCACCGCAGCGTCGGTGCCCACCACTAAGTTAAGCTTCGCGTTGATGGCCGAGCGCACCGCGCGGTACGCCGCCACCGAGGTGTTTTCGCGGTCGATGTGTTCGTGGTGTAAGATCAAGCCGTCGAGCAGTGCGATGTCTTTGGTGGTGATGTCGAGGTGGCCTTCGCCGACGTCCGCGAGCGAAATCTGCGTGATGTGGTCGCGGTAGCCGTTGTTTTTGACGTTTTCGCTTTGATGCACCCACGGGATTTGCTCGCCCGATGCCACGAGCTCGAGCGCAGCGTCGACGAGCTCCCGCTCCACCACCGTGAGTTCACGCGGCGCGCGGCGCACCTCACCCAAAATGCCGGCGGCCTGCACCATCGTCATCTGCGCTTTGATGCCCTCGAGCATGCCGGTGACGAGGCGGTTTTGCTGGACCTTGCTGGTGCCCGCGGCGGTATCGATGCGCACCGTATGCGCAGCGCGCACGGTCTCTTTGGCGTTGAGCGGGGGAAACAGCTTCGCTGCATCACCCGCGTCGTCGGTGATGTGAAACAGCTTCATGTCGTCCGGGTTTATCATCTTGACGGGGCCGTCGAGCACCGCAACCTTGATGGCGTCGATGATGGGCTCCCAATAGCTTTTACCGAGCAACACCACTGGGACTTTCGCCGCCTTGCCGGTCTGCAGATCGGTCAAAAAGCCGAACAACTGCGCGAGGGTCTCGACGCCACCGGGCGCGATCACGAGGCCGCGCACGTCGGACATCAAGCCCACCTGGTGCGGCGTGATGTCGTGTACGGTTGCTGCGATGTTGAGGTGCGCACGCGCCTTCAGCCCGTCTTGTTCACGCACAATCGCTTGCACGGTGGGCGCATGCGCGGCCTTCATGGCGGCAGCGACGGCGTTGCCCACCACTTGAGAGCTGCCGACGCGCCCACTGTAGCCGCGCTCGCCGAGGAGTTTTGCCACCTCGGTGAGCGTGGTGACGGTACGATCGTTTTTATCGAGACTCTTTGAACCCAAAAACAGCACCTGGCTCTTGGGCATCGCTTGCAGCACGTTGTCGACCGCGACCAAGTCGGTGCGGATGCGCTCGGCCATGATCTCAGGCGCTTCAGTAAAGCCGGGCTTGCCAGCTTTTTTGAGCGCTTTGGCGGTGCTCACGATGAGCTCGTTGTCGTCGGTGAGGGTGGGGACGGCCCAGCGTGCGTCGCTGATGAGCTCGCGGTCTTGTCGCGCGCCCTTTTCAATCGCCGCGAACACCGGCCCGTAAAAGGCGGTGTTCTTCACGAACATCGGGTCGCCCATGTCCATCGCCCAAATCGCGAACATCTCCGCGAAGGTGCCAAAGCCGCCTTCGGTGGTGACAGTGGCGAGGCTGTTTTCAAAGATGCCAAACATGCGCATGGCAAACTGGCGAATGACTTCGAACTCATCAACGTAAGGCGTGATCGATTGCTCGTGCTCGAGCTGAATCGCAAAACCTTGCGTCAGGGCGCGCACGGCACCGTCCTTGTCGCCGATGTGCATCGCTTGCAGCGCGTCTTTGAGGCCCTTCAGCGGCGCTTCCATCTGCGCGGGGCCGATGCCGGAGCGTAGCGGAACGACGTCGTCGACGCTCTCGCCCGCCCGCGGTGCAAACGCGGCGCCGAGTGCGACGGCACCTTCGTAGGCGGCGTCCCCGGGGTGGGTGCGCGCGGAGCCGAGGAACGTGACGCCAGGTTCCATCTTGCGCAGCAGCGTAAACATGGCGGCAAGGTCACGCGCGAGGTCGCCGAAGAACGCTTCGCGCACAGCCGCAGGGTTGAGGCCGAGCAACGCCTTTTGAATGGCGCGCTCAACGACCACGGCGGGAGCTTCCGCCTTGGGTTTCACCACCGAAAGCGCCGTCACGCCGCGCTCACCGCCAACCAGCACACGGTCCGCCATGTTGTTGAACAAGCCATGCGCAGCGACGTTGCCACCGCTGGACACCAAGCGTTTGTTGAGTGCGGTCTGCAGTGCTTTGGGGTCAGCGATGCCACCTTCAAAAGTGACGTCGATGATGGCGTTGCCGTTGTCGGTGACGAAGGGTTTGCCGTCTTTGACGCGACGCACAGCGCTGCCGCCCAGTTTCGTGAGGAATGCGCTCTCCGCGTCGACGTTTGCTTCCGCAGTTTCGATCGGCAGCGGGAACGTCAGCTTGTCGACCACCTTGCTGTCGTCGACGATCAGCGTGTACTCGCCGCCGTGCTCAAGCGCGCGGTTGGCAACGGCACGCTCACGTAACATTGCACCGCCGCCGCCTTTGATGACAAACGTTTCGCCTTCTTTGCTCAACACGACCTGATCGGCGCCGTCGACGACGTGATCGAGGGCGCCGTGGTCGTCCCACGCCGTCAGCTTGATGCCCGACTTCTCGGCTTGAAGGCGCGTCGCTTCCGAGGTGGGCGTGCCGGTGACGTCGACGAGCTTGCCGGTTTCAACCGCCAAGCCGATGGCAGCCGTGAAGTGCTTGGCCGTAGATCCAGTGCCAAAACCGACGCGGTCGTGGTCTGAGATGAGTTTGGCGGCAGCGCGCGCCGCAGCTTGTTTGCGCGCATCGACGACGGCGGCTGCGCTTGCAGCCGGGACAGCGGCGGTGGCGATGCGGGTGGTGGTGGTCATGGGTAGCTCAGGTGCAAAAGGAGTTCGACGGGAGATTTCGACGGCGCAACACGTGACGTGAACTAGTTGTTTGCGGGGGCGGCACCGGGTGCGCGCGTGGCGCCGAGCACGGTGTTGATGGCGGAGCCGTCACCCTCGTAATACTTGGTGTTAAAGTCCCCGATCAAGATGATGCCCAGGCCGCGCGCGGCGTCGGGTTTGACGATGAAGCTCAGCGCTTTGTGGTCGCTCATGAGCCCACCTTGGTAGTCGTTTTCTTTGGTCAGTGCGTGGCGCGACTCGCCGATGGCAACCACCGACTCCGGGATCAGGCCCGCGGCTTGGTTGACGATGACGCGGTCCAAGAAATCATCACCGTGCGAGCCCTTGGGCAGCAGCGGGTGCGGCGCGCCCTGTTTGCCGCGCACGTCGATGTACGAGGTGGCGTCGAGAAGCTCGACGGGACCACCGTTGAGCTGCACCAAGCGGGCCTTGAGCGCGGCGGCGATCTGGCCGTTTTGCCGTGCCGACGTGGTTTCACCCAACTCGCCCAGCAGCTTGCGCAGCTGCGCAGGATCCGCGGGCGCCGGCGTGCCAGGGGGAAGTTCAGACAAGGGCCGCATTGACTTCCAGTGGTTGACCGCCACCACCACGCGCTGAC
>JAYTVG010000311.1:0-1921 GCA_043744135.1 Deltaproteobacteria bacterium
CCACGCGAAACAACACAGTGGAAACGATCCACAACCCCGCGAATGCGGCGATGCAGATGATCACAACACCTTTGAGCGTCGCTGGGTCCACACGCGAACGCTAGCGGGATTGCGCCACGCGCACAAACGCTACGCGGCGAGCGCGTGACCCTTCAGTTGCCGCAGCTGTTGACGTCGTTGGCGCCGCGCGCCCGCACCTTCACGGTGTCGCCGGGGCCGGGGCGCGCATCACCGCACAGCACGATGCGGCGTTCGCCCTCCAAGTACCAGCCGGTTTCGGTCGAGCAGCTGTCACCGTTTGCGAGGTGGCGAATGTCCGCGGTTTTGCCGCCGTCCGCGGACTTCACTTGCACGATGATGGCGTTTTCGCTTTCAGGCGCTTCGGCGAGTTCGACGAAGTCAACCGCCGCGATGAAGGCCGCGATATCGAGCATGGTTTGGCGAAACTCCGCGTTACAAATCGAGTCGGTGAGCGACTTGCCCTCAAAAGCGCTCGCGAGCTCAAAATAGCGCCCACCGGCGTCCGCTTGGCAGCACGCGATCTCGCAAGATCCATTGGAGCAGTTGCGCGCGGTGCCGACCGCCGGATCGGTCGGCGTGTTGCCGCACACCTGCGGGTTGTTGGAGTTGCCCTGCGCTGCATAGCAGCCACCCACAGGAGCGCCATCGCCACCGACGCGACAGCCTTCGGCCGCCACGGCTCCGGGCGCACCCACGCCGCCCGCGATGACTGCGACCTTGACGCCCGCAAACACGCTGCGCAGCTTCGCCGCGTAACTCGCCGGTGACGGCAGCGTCTCGGCGACCTCGTAACACGACGCTGGCTCTCGGAAACGAAATGCCGCGTTCTCGTTTGAGTCGCAGGTCTCGCCGGCATTTTCGTCGATGAGCGAGCCGTCGGGCGCCGCGGGGATGAGCGTGTCACCGTGTGAGCAGTCTTGCTCGTCGGTCAAAAACACCACCACCAGCGACGCGTCATCGCGGCGAAAGGTCTCAAGGTCGTTTGCGCACGAGGGATGCCGGTTGGTCGCCGGATCCAAAAACATCGTCGGCGCGTCGAGGCCGCGCTCAAATGACGAGCCGAACGTGCGGATGTTGTTCAAGGTGCGCTTGAAACGGCCGGCGAGGTCCACCAGCTGCGCGTCGCCCGACGTCAGATCGGATCGCTGTAGCACTTTGATAGCGCCGGTGTCGGGCGGGCCGTCGGGTTGCAGACAGCCGCGCTGCGGGCGATAGCCCCAGCCGTTGTTGGCGTCGGACCCGCTACACTCGGGCAGGCCGTTGCCGGCGCCGTTACAAAACGCGCCAGCTTGCCCCGCCGCAAACCGGTTGTCGCACAGCCCGACGTCGGTGGTGATGACGCCGACGCGGAAATCGTTGTCGAACGCGGCGAGCAACTGAATGAAGCCGCAACCCGACAGCGCACCGCCGCTGGCATACAGCGCACGCGGCGGATTTTTAAACGCCTCAGGGATGTTGGCGAGGTCCGTGAGCGGGCACTCGTTGGCGTTTTCATTGAAAAAGTTGCGCGCGAGGTTGTCTTGCTCTTCTTGCATCGACCCCGAATTGTCGACGACGATCAAGATGTCGGCGGCCTTTTCCGTTGGCACGATGACGTCGTTGACAAGCGTGCGGTCACAGATCTGATTGACCTTCTCAAAGACGCGGCGGTTGCACCCCGTCACGGCGATGACGGCGCACACCGAGACCGCGCACACCGACACTCGAACAACCGAGGCATGGACCATCGACCGTGAACGATTCACGAAGCGGTGTTGAATCAGGTCGACAGCGATCATGCGCGCCTCCACGTTGAGTCTTGTGACCTTAGCACACTCACGACGACGCTGCATAACGCGACGTCGTCGGGCCGTGCGATTTGGCCACGTGCGGCCCGACACGCACTTCACTGCCCCCTCGA
>JAYTVG010000312.1:0-6157 GCA_043744135.1 Deltaproteobacteria bacterium
CATCAAGCTGCGTGCGCACCAACACCAAGACGATCAGCACCGGCGCGGTGACCTTGACGACGACGTATTGCAGTCCAGCTTGCAGCAGCTGCGCCCGCACCGCGTCGCGCGCGCGCCACACTGCCCCCGCGACGAGCAGCACCACCATCAGCGTGCACTGCAGCGCGAGCGCTTCACGGGCACTCATGTGGATCTCGCGATGAATGGTATGCGCTCACGCACCGTCAACTGCCCCACAAAAGCGCTCGAGCGCTGCCACGTGACCCGGCGGAACTCGGTCACGCGGAGCCTCCTCGATCCCTGCCCCTTCCCACGCAGCCGCGCGCGGGAAGGGGGCTTTTGGGTTTCGCGACGACGACGACAATGACGGCAACAACAACACGAGCGACACCACTTACAACGACGACGCCATCGCCTCACCGACGCGCTTGGCGGCGCTGGTCATGATGTCGAGGTTGCCGGCGTACTTCGGCAAATGATGCCCAGCGCCCTCGACCTCCAAAAACACCGTCACCTTGGTGCCCTCCACGGGTGCCGTACCCGGCATCGCCAGCGTGATGGCGTCAAACACCGGTGCTTGCTTTAACCGATAGCCGGGCACGTAGGCTTGCACTTCTTGCACGCGTTTGACGACGCTGGCGGTGATGCTCGCGTGATCGGCGCTTTGCACAAACGCGTACACGGTGTCGCGCATCATCACCGGTGGGTCCGCTGGGTTGAGCACGATGATGGCTTTGCCGCGCGCGGCCCCACCGACGGTCTCGATGGCGCGCGCGGTGGTGACCGTGAACTCGTCGATGTTGGCGCGCGTGCCGGGGCCCGCACTCAAGCTCGCGATCGACGCCACGATCTCCGCATACAACACCGGCGCCACCTGCGAGATGGCGTGCACGATGGGGATGGTCGCTTGGCCGCCGCACGTCGTCATGTTGACGTTTTTGGCGCGTAGGTGTTGTTGCAAGTTCACCACGGGCACCACGTAAGGGCCGATGGCCGCGGGCGTCAAATCCACCACGCACTTGCGGTGCGGCGCCAACACCTCCGCGTGGTGCAGGTGGGCCTTGGCGCTGGTGGCGTCGAAGACCACCGCGATGTCTGAAAAGCGCGGGTGCTTGAGCAGGCCCGCGATGCCTTCATGCGTGCACCACACGCCGTGGCGCTGGGCAAACGCGATGCCGTCCGATGCCGGGTCGACGCCGACAAACGCCGCCACCTCCAACACCGTCGACGTGCGCATGATCTTGATCAACAAGTCGGTGCCGATGTTGCCAGTGCCGATGATGGCGCACAGGATCTTTGCGGGGCTCATCGCGACAGCATAGCGCACAGATCTAAAATCCCGAGGGCAACAAGCTCGAACTGTGGGAGCCCAAGCAATAGCCTCCCGCGGCGCGCTACTTGGCGTGTCCCCAACTGCCGCCGACGCCGACATCCGCGATCAACGGCACGCGCAGTTGCACCACCGTTTGCATGGTAGATTTGACGACGTCACACGCGGCGTCCACTTCGTCGAGCGGCGACTCAAACACCAACTCGTCGTGAATCTGAAGCAACATGCGGGTGCGCGGCGCGCGCGTCTTGAGCTGTGCACTGATTTTCAGCATCGCCAACTTGCAGATGTCAGCGGCACTTCCCTGGATCGGCGTGTTGGCAGCGATGCGCTCGCCGAAGCCGCGGTCCATCGGCGAGCGGCTTTTGAGTTGCGGAATGATGCGACGGCGGCCCAGCAGCGTCGTTGCGTAGCCGAGTTCATCGGCGATCGCGATTTGTTCCGTCAGCCACGCTTTGACACCCGAGTAGACGTCGAAGTAGCGCGCGATGTAGTGGTCGGCGTCTTTTTTGGTCACGCCCAACATCTGCGACAACGCGATAGCGCCCTGCCCGTAGATGGTGGAGAAGTTCACGGTCTTGCCCACTTCGCGCTGTAGCTTGCTGATCTCCGCAGGCTCGACATCGAAGATCTCCGCCGCCGTGCGCCGGTGCACGTCGACGCCGGCATTGAAGCACTCCACCAAAATCGCATCGCCGCTGACATGCGCCAACAACCGCAACTCAATTTGACTCCAATCCGCATCAATGATGCGCGTCGCGGTGCCGTCTTTGAGTGGCTGCGCCACAAACGCCTCGCGAATGCGCTGGCCCTCCGCGGTCTTCACCGGCGTGCGCTGCAAATCGGGGTCCATGGTGATGAGCCGCCCGGTCACCCCCACCGTTTGCTGGAAAGTCGCGTGCACGCGGCCGGTGTTTGGATGCACGTCACGCACCAGCACGTCGGTGTATGTGTTGATGAGCTTGTCGAGGCGCCGATGCTCGAGGATCTCTTGGGCGATCGCGTGTTTGGGCGCGAGTCGTTGCAACACTTCTGCATCTGTCGAATAGCCGGTTTTGGTGCGTTTGATGACCGGCAGCTTGAGTTCGTCAAACAGCACATCTCCTAGCTGTTTGGGTGAGCCGATGTTGAAGGCACGCTTCGCGTGCGCATGGATGCGCTGTTCGATTTCGGCCAAGCGCTGCGCCAGTTCCACGCCGATCGACGTCATCAGCGGCACATCCACACAAATGCCATCGATCTCCATCTGCGCGAGCACGCTGCTCAGCGGGATGTCGAGCTCAAACAAGTTCTTGTCCTGCTCCATGGCTTTCACGGCATCAGACAGCGGCCCGAGCAGCTCGCGCACGGCGTAGACAAGCTCTGCGGCGTATTTTGCTGCGTCCATGACGTCGACGTTTGCGATGAGCTTTTCACTTTTGCCAGCGCCCGTCAGGTCCTTGAGTGCGGGGATGGTGCGCTGCAGGAATTCCTTGGTGACGCTCGGTAGATCGTGGTGGTGCGCGAGGAGCTTGTTGGGATCCACGAGGAAGCTCGCCAGTTGCGTATCAAACGAAATGCCGCGCAGCGTGATGTGGCGCTGGCTGAGCAGCACCATCAGTTCTTTGGCGTTGTGCAGCACCTTGGGCGCTTTTGGATCTTGCAAAAACGACACGAGCGCTTTGAGTGTGTCGTCGTTGATGGGCACGTACAGCGCCTGCCCCGCGCGGCTGGACAGCGCGACCCCGACGAGGGTGCCGTGGATGTGGCCGCCGTCAAACAACGCCACCAGCGCGGTACTGCCCTCGACATCTTTAAGTGCAGCGCGCACGGCGTCGGGTGTCTCGCACAAGGTCAGCACACCACCGATGGCTTGCGACGCTTTCGCTTCAGCGACGACGTCACGCGCCAACAGCGAGTACAACTCGAGCTCTTTGTACAGCGGGTTGAGCAAGTTTGCGTCCGGTGCTTCGATCTTCAACTCCTCCCAGGTCGTGGGCACGGCCGCGTGTTGGTCGATGGTGGCGAGGTCGTACGACAACAACGCGCTGTCGCGCCCGGCCGCTAGCGCGCTTTTGACGCGCCCCTTAAACGCGTCCGGCGTTTGCTCAAACGCTGCAAAGATGCCCTTGAGGCTGCCGTATTGCTCGAGCAATTGTTGCGCGCCTTTTTGCCCGATGCCGTCCACGCCGGGGATGTTGTCGGAGCTGTCGCCCATGAGTGCGAGCAGGTCGATCATCTGGTGCGGCGACACGCCCCATTTCTTTTTGACCAGTTCCGCGTCGTAGCTGACGTCTTTGATGGTGTCTTGCATCCACAAGCGCTCGCCCACCATCTGCGCGAAATCTTTGTCCGACGACACGATGGCGACCTCGTGCCCCAAGTCAAGCGCGCGGCGTGCAAGTGTGCCGATGACGTCGTCAGCTTCCAAGCCGGGCACGCGGATGCGCGGGAAGCGGTTGGCCTCCACCACGCGATCGATGAGCGGCAACTGCTCCACCAGCTCCATCGGCATCGGCGAGCGCTGCGCTTTGTAGGCGGGATATTTGAGGTCGCGCGTGGTGGGCCCGGGCGGGTCAAACACGATGGCGCCGTAGCTGGGCCGCTTGCCAGCGAACAGTTTTTTAAACATGGACGCGAAGCCGAAGACGGCGTTTGTGTGCACGCCAGCGCGCGTCGTCAGATGCGGAGGCAGCGCGAAAAATGCGCGGTACACGAGGGCATTGCCGTCCACCAACACCACGCGCTGCATCGTTGACCTCGCTTGACGCGACAGCCTCGCACTGTTGTTGTAGGGGCGACAACATCTCGCTGCGCTGCCGGGCGCCGTGACACGTGCATGACCACGATTCGTTAGGATTGAACCATGTCAATCGCCGAGCCCGCGTTTCAAAAAGTGACCTTCGACGCGTCCGATCGCGCCTTTCACGACGCGGTAAACGCACGCGTCGAGGCGTATTTTGCGCGCACCGGCCGTTCCACGAAGGCCACGCCGTTCGTGCAGTTCAAGGTGATGCTGTACTTGACTGCGCTGGCGTCGTCGTACGGCGCGGTGGTGTTTGGCGGTTTCGGTGTGCCAGCGTCGATAGCGCTATGTTTGTTGATCGGCTTTTTGTTCGCCACCATCGGATTTAACGTGGGACACGACGCGATCCACGGCGCGTTTTCGGAGAAGCCATGGGTAAACGCGCTGTTCAGTTTGAGTTTTGATCAGATGGGCGCGAGTTCGCTGACGTGGTCGATCGCCCACAATTTCGTTCACCACACCTACACCAATATCCCCGGCGTCGACCACGACTTAGACCCGGGGCCGGTGATGAAGTTCACGCAGACTGACAAACCCGCGTTCGTGTACCGTTTTCAATTTCTGTACGCGTGGGTTTTGTATGGCCTCACGACGCTGGTGTGGTTGTTTAAAAAAGATCTCACGCAGATCTTGCAGCCCGACCCACGCACCAACAAGCGCGCCCCTGCGCGCGACGTGCTCAGGGTGGTCGCTGCCAAGACCTGGTACTTCGCGGTGTATGTCGCCATCCCCATGGTGGTGATGCCCGTGCCGTGGTGGTACGTCGTGGTGGGCAACATCGTCGCGCACGCGGTCGCGGGCCTGACGCTCGCCGTGGTGTTTCAGCTCGCGCACTGCGTGGTCGGCACCACGTTTCCCGAGGCGTCAGCGGATCGCAAAATGGCGTCGGGTTGGGCCGCACACCAGATGCGCACCACCGCCAACTTCGGCAGCTCAAACCGGCTGTTGACGTTTTTTGTCGGCGGCCTCGACCACCAAATCGAGCACCATTTGTTTTCCAAAGTGTCGCACGCGCACTACCGCGCGCTGTCGCCCATCGTGCAAACCACGGCGCTGGAGTTTGGCTTGCCGTATTTGCAGAGCCCGACGTTCGCTGGCGCGTTGCTGTCCCATACGCGCGCGCTGTACCGCTTTGGCCGACCGGCGCCGCGCGCACCACCGACAGCCTCGCTGTCGACGCGCAGCGCGTAGCCACAGCGGCGCCTCCACGGTGTGGACGCACGCAACCGTGTTGCCACCGACGTGACGGACTCGCTCAAACGTACACCCGTGTACGTGGCCATTTTGTGTTTGCGCGATGAAAGCCGCTATGGTCGTCGGCATGTTGTTGCGCTTGTGCGTCGGTGCTGTGTTGGCGTTGTCTGTCAGTGCGCAGGCCCGCACGCCTGCGGAGGCCGCCCAAAAAACCACCCCGTCCGCGACAACAGCGTCGTCATCTGCGAGCGCGGCCTCGCCAGCCTCGCCAGCAGCGGCCGCGCCCACGACCGAGCTCGCTGCCCCTGTCATCACGACGCGCATTGTGGTGCCGACGCCGACGCGCGCAGGGAAGTTGTTGACGGCTGCGCAGGCGCCGCTCATCGCTGAGCTGACGAAGGCGTTTGGGCCGCGCGTGGTGGACGCTGCATCTGTTGTCGCCGCGCAAACGTCTCTTGGCATCACGGCCGCGACCCTTAAGACCCAACCTGCTGGCGTCGACAGCAGCGGTCCGCTGGCACCGGCCGCGCTCACGCGCTTGGGCGAAGCGGTGGCTGCTGAGCGCGCGGTGATGGTGGAGGTGGGCGACAAGGCCAGCGTGGTGCTCGTGTATCAGGCGCTCGACGGCACCGCGCTTGTGGTGAACGTGCCGCGCAAAAAAGCCGCGGCGCTCGATGCTGCGTGGGCGCAAGCGATAGCCGTCGAGCTGCAGCGGGTGGCCAAAAATGCGCTCGCGCCCGATGTCGTCGCTGCGGCCAATCCGCAAGCCGAGCGCGACGTGCGTGCCGAAATTGTCGCGGAGGAGAGCAAGGACCGATCGCGTGCGCAGCAGCTTGAACGCCAGCGCG
>JAYTVG010000313.1:0-6153 GCA_043744135.1 Deltaproteobacteria bacterium
CGTTGCCAGTGACAACAACATCACGAGGGAGGCTGCGACCATCATGGCAACGCTCGCGCACTGACGCCGCGTGCGCGCTCGGGCAACAACGCCGCCAACAACACGCACAACAACGCCGCCAACACCGCCCAGGTCGTTTGGTCTTCATGCTCCACGTGCGTGCGGGCCTCCAGTTCGCGCTTTTCAAGAGTAGCGACGCGCGCCTCCACCTCGCGCAGCCCCATGTTGGGCAAGTTGGTGCCGTCGATGAAGGTGCCGCCGACGGCGGTCGCGACCTCGGTGAGTACGGTCGGGTTCATGCGCGTCATGATGGTGTTGCCAGCGCGGTCTTTGAGGTAGCCACTGACGCCGTCGCTTGGGGTGGCACCTGCTTCGGTTTGCGCCACAACGGGAATCGGTTCACCTAACGTCGAGCCGACGCCGATCAAGATCACCGTCACTCCTTGTTGTTTCAGTTGCGTTGCGACTTCGTCGAGGCCACCTTCGTGATCTTCGCCATCGGTGACGACGACGACGACGCGACCAGCACTTTTTTGGCCGACGTTTACCTCCGCCTCCGCCTCGAGGGCAGCCAGCGCCACCGTCAGGCCGGCGCCCAGCGACGTGCCACCTTGCGGGATGCTCTCGGGTGATAGGTCGTTTAAAAACAACCGCACGGCTTCCTTATCGGTTGTCAGCGGGCACTGTAAAAAAGCCGAACCGGCAAACGCGACGATGCCCACGCGGTTTTGGCCGAGGTGAAAAAGCTCGGCGCCGATTTCAGCCTTGGCACGCTGCAGGCGGTCGGGGAGCACGTCGCGCGCGCGCATTGAGCGGGAAACGTCGACGGCAAACAACACATCAAGCCCTTTGGCGGGCAACAACACGGAGCGCGAACCGACGCGAGGCCCGGCCAACGCCACCACCACCAACACAAAGCCCATCAACGCCAGGCCACGACGCCAGCTGCGACGCGCAAACGAGGTGCCGTGGACCATCGCGTCGAGGAGGCCGGCGTCCACGAGTACACCGATGCGCGCTTGTCGAAGCTTCTCCTCGCGGGCCCACAGGACCGCCAGCAACGGCGCGAGCCCAAGCAGCATCAGGCACAATGGCGACGCAAAACTCATGGCACCACCGACGCGCGCGTATGCGCCAACCACAGCGCCGCGGCGAGCAACACGGTGGCGGGCAGCAGCAGCAGTGGTTGCAGCGAGATCTTCTTGCGCGTCACGAGCGCGCCCTGCAACAGCGAGCGGTCGAGGCTGTCTAAAATCTTCGTGAATGAAGTGACGAGAGACTGCGGATCGGTGGCCGAAAAGAAGCTGCCGCCGGTCATCTCTGCGATCTTTTTCAGCAACGTGGGGTTGGTCGGCATGTCGACGTTGACGTAGCGGGTGGCGCCAAACACGTCGGTGCCTTGCGGGAACGGCACGCTGCCGCCGCGCCCGACCAGGATGGGAAACACCTTGACGCCCATCTCTTTGGCGAGCTCAGCGGCGCTTTCGGGGGCGAGCGAACCGGCATTGTTGTCGCCGTCGGTGAGCAAGATGATGCCCTTGGTTTTGGCGGTGCTCGCTTTCATGCGCGCGAGCGATAGGCCGAGGCCATCGCCGATGGCGGTGCCGTCGGTGATGACCCCCGTGCGCACGCCAGCCAAAATCGTGCGCAGTAACGCGCGGTCGTGCGTGAGCGGGGCTTGCGTGAACGCTTCGCCCGCAAACACCACCAGCCCCATGCGGTCTTGCGTGCGCACCAACAGGTGCTCCTCGATCACTTGCTTGGCGACGAACAAACGATCGTTGGGCCGAAAGTCGGCGGCGCGCATGGAGCCCGACACATCAAGCGCCAGCACTAGGTCGATGCCCTCGGTGGTGCCGGGGTCGGGCTGGCCGATCACGCGCGGCTCGCTCAGTGACAGCGCCATGCACACGATGCTCGTCGCCGCGCACGCAAACGCAATGGCGCGCGCGAGTTGCCCGCGCCCATTGGCGAGCGCTGCGCTGTCGTCGGCGCGCGCAAACGTCAATGACGCGTGCGCCTTGGACAACGCCAGCACCGTCAACGCCAGCGCAGCGACGACGACCGCGAGCAACCACCATGGTCGCCCAAGCTCTACGTCTGCGGCCTTTGCCGTCGCGAGCGCGTGCACAGCATCCGCGATGCCGATGAAGCCGTCGCTTAGTTTCATCGGGGGGCTCCGCTAACGACAGCGACGCGCGCGGTCGCGACCACGAGGGCGCGCACACGTTGCGCCATCGCGTGCGCGCGCTGTGAGGGGATGCTCGCCTTGGCGAACTTCACCAGATCTGCGTCGCGCAACAAATCTTCCACCAGGGCTACGTCTAGCCCCACCACCGGCGCGCCCAGCAAATCTTTGACAAGCTCGCGTGTCGTGCGCGTGCCGGCGCCGAGGTTGAAGCGTGCCGTTAAGTAGTCGCGCAACACGTCGTCCATCAAACGTTCGACGAAGACCGCGGTGTCACCGCGCGTGAGCATGCCCGACGCCAGCAACGCATCGAGGCGCTCGAGTGCGATCTCATGCGCTGGTCGGGGCGGCGCGGCGATGATGGCGGCGGCCGTTGTCGCGGGCGGTTTCAGTCGTCGGCGCATGACGCGCACGATCCACAACGCGATGCTGGAAAAAAACGCCGCACTCAACATCACCCACGGACGCGCATCGGGCACGCGGTACGCGAGCGTGCCCGCCGCCGGCTCGAGCGCGACTTCGCCAGGCGCCACCGGACCGCCATCGGGACCCTGCAGCGGTCCGCCGTCCGGCCCGGTGTCGGCCGGCACGTCGACACGCACCGGCAGCGCGGGAATATCCAACGACGAGCCGTCTTTGGCGGTGACGACGAGCGCAGGGGAACTCACGTCTTGCGTGTCGAGCGCGAGGTACGGCACGCGCACGACTTCTTTGACTCGCGTGCCCATGCCACCGTCGACGGGCGCGAGTTCCACCACGCTGCGCCGCACATCGCCCGCCAGCGCGCACGCGTCGTTTTGTGGCAACGTGCCGGGCAACTTGAGCGGCTCGCCACGCTCGCGGGTAACTTCGATGACGAGGTCAAACCTGCCGCCAAAGGGCACCGGGTCTGGCTCGATGCGCGCCTGCATCACGAGGCCACTTGCGGCCGTCGGGCCCGCATCATTGGGCGTGCCTGCATCCACATCCGCGGGCACCGCAATCGGTGGTGGCACAGCACCGCCGCCGTCCAGCTCGGCGACCAACGCAAACGCAGACACCAAAAGCAGCGACGTCATCATGCAGCCTTACGCGCCCGGCGCCTCATGAAACGCACCAGGGCTTGCGCCGATTCCCGCTCCGTGACGCTGACACGCTCGACGCCGATGGCGCGCAACGCACCGCGCACGCGTTCGCGCTGACGTTCGGCGCTTTTGGCGTAGGCGGTGCGCACGCGTGCATCTCCCGTATCAACGAGCGCAAGCTTGCCGCTCTCAGGGTCGCGCACGCGCACTAAGCCTGCGTTAGGCAACACGTCTTCGATGGCGTCACAGACCTCGATGACGAGCAGGTCGTGCCTGCGCGCCAACACCTTGAGCTGCTTTTCGAGGGTCACCCCTTCGGGGGTGCCAAGCGGACAAGCGAGCAGGTCGGTGACGAGTGCGACCACGGCGCGCTGTTTTGACAAGTGCGTCGTCGTCGTGATCGCGGCGGCCAGGTCGGTGCTGCGACCTTGCGGTGCGATCGAAAGCACATCGCGCACCAAGCGCATGACGTGCGCGCGGCCTTTTTTGGGACGCACCAAACGTTCGATGCGATCGGTGAATGCGACCAACCCCACCTTGTCATTGTTGCGCAGCGCCGAAAACGCCAACAACGCGAGTGCCTCCGCGGCCACTTGGCGCTTAGTGCGCGCGCGCGAACCCGTGCTCATGGACCCCGAGAGATCGACGCTGAGCAACACCGTGAGCTCGCGCTCCTCGACGAACTGCTTGACGAATAGCTCACCGGTGCGCGCGCTGGCGTTCCAGTCGATGTGACGGGGGTCGTCGCCAGGGGCATAGGCACGGCTCTCAACAAACGCCATGCCACGGCCCTTAAAGCGCGACGCATACGCACCCTGTCCGGCCGCGTTGACGGCTTTGCGCGCGCGCAGCTCGATCTGGCGCACGCGACGCACCAGCGCTTTAAGCTCCTCGTCAGCCGACACCGCGGCTAGCTTGGTCATGATCGGACGTTGCGCATTGCAACGCGGGCTTTGCAAGGGGCGATGCGCGGTTCGATCGGCAGCTGAAACGCAGTCGCCCCGATGGCGCCGAAAAGGCCAGCGCCGCGCGCCGCGCCCAGCGCTCGATGCTAAACAAACGTGGTCATGCCTAAGCCCACACCGCCCGCCACACTCAAAGATCGCACCGAGAGCCTGCTGCGCGTGGTGCGCTTCGCCCCTCGCGCGCTTGCGCTTTTGTGGCGGTCGGCGCCGGTGGGAACGTGCGGCCTTGTAACCTGCACGATGGTGGTGGCGCTCATCCCCCCCGCGATGGCGTACGTCGGCAAGCTGATCATTGACGCAATCGTCGCTGCAAAAGCGCTGCACAGCATCGACGCTTCCGCGGTGCTCAGGTTCGTCGGCGTCGAGCTGGGCTTGGTGCTGCTGCGGCACGTGGTCGATCGCAGCCAGCGCTATATCCACCAAAACGTCGGTGCTGCACTCAAGCGCGACCTCGCAAAACAAGTGCTCGACAAAGCGCTCTCGCTGGAGCTGCGGCACTTCGAGGACAGCGCGCTGTACGACAAGATGCAAAACGCTCGCCGTGAGGCAGACACGCGGCCGCTCGCGCTTGCGACCGACGGCTTGACGCTGTTGCAAGAGGCCATCTCGCTAGCGACGTACGCCGCGTTGGTGTTTTCCTTTGCACCGTGGGCGTTGTTGGTGCTGGTCGTCGCTGCCGTGCCTTCGTTCATCTCAGAGCTGCGCTTTGCCAACGAGGGATTTCGCCTCATCAGTTGGCGTGCGCCGCAGGGCCGTCGCCTCAACTATCTCGAATGGATTTTGACCCGCGACTCGACCGTTAAAGAAGTGAAGATCTTTGGCCTTGGGGACCTGGTGCTCGGCCGCTACTTCACGCTGTTTGATCAAGCCGTGCGCGAGGACCGCGCGCTGTCGCGTCGTCGCTTGTGGATGGGGCTGTTGTGGGCGGTGCTCGCGGCGGTAGCGTTTTATGGTTGCTATGCGTTTGTAGCGCGGCAAGCGACCGTGTCATCGCTATCGCTCGGCGATTTAAGCATGGCGCTGTTGGCGTTTCGCAACGGCCAGGCGAGCCTGCAAAATATCTTGTCGTCGGTGCGCGGCATGGTCGAGCACGCGCTGTTTTTGTCGAACCTGTTTGCCTACCTCGAAGTCGAGTCCACCGGCGAAAAGCCGCGCGGCGTTGCCGTCAGCGTGGTGCGCGGCAAGCACCACAACCGCATCGAATTCGACGACGTCACATTTCAATATCCCGGCGCATCGTCGCCGGTGTTGTCGTCGCTGTCGCTGGTGGTTGAGCCCGGCGAAAAAATAGCGCTTGTCGGCGAAAATGGCGCGGGCAAAAGCACCGTGATGAAGTTGTTGTTGCGTTTGTACGAGCCCACGTCGGGCAGCATTCGCTATGGCGGCGTCGACCTGCGCGACTTCAACGTCAACGATCTGCGCAGCCGTTTTGGCGTCGTGTTGCAAGACTACGTCCGCTACCAGCTGCCGCTCGGTGAAAACATCGGCGTCGGCGACGTGGGTAGCCTCTTTGACGTCGACAAAATCACCGACGCAGCAAAAAAGGGCGGGGCGCATGAGTTGATCGAAAAGCTCGGCGGTTTGCAAGCGATGCTGGGCGGTTGGTTTGAGGAGGGCAAGGAGCTGTCAGGTGGCGAATGGCAGCGGGTGGCGTTAGCGCGTGGCTTTATGCGCGACGACGCCGAGGTGCTGTTGCTCGACGAGCCGTCGGCATCGGTTGATGCGCAAGCGAAGACGGAATTGTTTGCGCGTCTCAAAACCCTGGCTGCAGATCGGAGCGCGTTTTTGATCTCTCACCGGTTTTCAACCGTCAGGCTCGCTGACAAAATCCTGGTGCTCCACAAGGGCAAGATCATCGAGGCCGGCAGCCACGATGCGTTGGTGGCGGTGCAGGGCCGCTACGCATCGCTGTTTGAGCTGCAAGCCCAAGGCTACC
>JAYTVG010000314.1:0-1914 GCA_043744135.1 Deltaproteobacteria bacterium
GTGCTCGCGCTCGCCGGCAAATGCGGCATGACGCTGGGCGCGCAAGGCGCGTTTGAGGGCGATGCTGTCGCGACCGCGCGCTTCGTGTTGTTGTTGCAAGAAGCAGCAGCCGAACACGGCAGCGTCGTCGTGGGTGTGGTGCCCCGCGCCCCGCGCATCCGCCTCACCGTGCACTGATCGCGTACGTTCGTGGCGGTGTCGCCGGTGGTGTTGCTGGCGACGCGGAAGCAAACGAACGCGAGCGCACGCTGAGGCGTCAGCGTCGACGCCCGGCGGCGGTTTTTGCTACGCCAACCTCCCCGCGCTCGGCGTGCGCGCCGCGATCGAGCGCTTGCTGGTCCCTGCGGTCGCGTTTTGGTGGTCGCCATGTTGGTGGTTCGCGGCGACCGATTGCTGATTGATCCACCTACCGGGGTTGACATCGGCTGCCCAGCCGGGTTGTGTATCGCTTCACTGTTGACGGCTCACTGTTCCCGCTTTGCACAGGATCTCCCATGTACGCGATCATCACCGCCGGCGCTTCCCAACACATCGTCAAAGTCGGCGAGACCCTCAAGGTTGACCTGCTTGGCGGTAAGAAAAAAGGCGACACCGTCACATACGACAAGGTGTTGTTCGTCGGCAATGAAGGCAAGCACAGCATCGGACAGCCGTTCGTGAATGGCGCGAAGGTCGAAGCCAGCGTCGTGGACCCGCTCGTGAAGGGCGACAAAGTGTTCCCGCTCAAACGCCGCCCCGGCGACTACGTCAAGCACCAGGGGCATCGCGTGAAGCACACCCTGATCAAGATCGAAAAGATCGTCGGGTAGCTCGCGGTCGCGTTTCAACTGCTTCATTCACCTCCCCAAGGTCGATGATTTCTTTTTCGTTTGGTTTGTGGCGTCGCGACGACGCTAAGGAGAGCAGCAAATGGCTCACAAAAAAGGCCAGGGATCTACCCGCAACGGCCGTGACTCGAACCCCAAATACCTCGGCGTCAAATGCGGTGACGGCCAGCTTGTGCAAGCCGGCAACATCATCATTCGTCAGCGCGGCACCAAAGTGAACCCCGGCAAAAATGTCGGCGTCGGCCGCGATCACACGCTGTTTGCGCTGGTGCCAGGGCACGTGAAATTCGAGCAAGAGACCAAGCTCAAAAAGCGCGTCTCGATCGTTCCCGTTCCCGCTGCTGCTTAACTTCGAAGGTTCGTCGCTCGGCGCAACCAGCGTGCCGAGGTGGACTCACGCGACAGCTCGGGCTGATCTTTCGGCTGCGTCACTTGCGCGTGACGCAGCTTTTTTTTGCGCGTTGTGGACGCTGTTGGGATTGGCAACATGAGCTTCATCGACGAGGTTAAACTGCACGCCAAAGCCGGCGACGGCGGCACCGGCATCGTCGCGTGGCGTCGTGAGGCGCACGTGCCGCTCGGTGGCCCCGCCGGTGGTGACGGCGGTGACGGCGGCAACGTGGTGTTTGTCGCTGACGCCGGCGTGCACTCGCTGCTCGACTTCAAGTTTTCGCCGCAGCTGTTCGCAAAAAACGGCCAACCGGGCCGCGGCAAAAAGCAGGCAGGTGAGCACGGCAGCGATGCGGTCGCCAAGGTGCCCATCGGCACGCAGATCTTCGACGAGGCCAGCGGCGAGTTGCTCGTCGACATCACCGCGGCCGATCAGCGTGTGGTGTTGTTGCGCGGTGGCAACGGCGGCTGGGGCAACACGCATTTCACCACGCCGTCGCGTCAAGCGCCCGAGTTTGCGAACCCGGGGTTAGCCGGCGAAGAGCGGCTGCTGCGGTTGTCGCTGAAGTTGATGGCGGATGTGGGGCTGTTGGGCTTTCCCAACGCCGGCAAAAGCACGTTGCTGTCGCGCATCTCGGCGGCGCGGCCGAAGATCGCCAACTACCCTTTCACCACGCTAGTGCCGCAGCTTGGCGTT
>JAYTVG010000315.1:0-1914 GCA_043744135.1 Deltaproteobacteria bacterium
CACGCGCTGATCCGCAGGGTTGTGGCGCGACTGCAGCGCGGTGGGCGCGTTGAGATCCGTGACGTAGCTGGCACCCACGGACCACGACTTGGCTTGCACGTTGTCAAAAAACAGCCCGAGCGGTTTCACAAACACCAGCGCGCCCGCCAAGCGCGGCACCGGAAACGGGCCCGTCATCAGCTCAAAGCCACCAAAGTCTGCGTAGCCGTCCGCCTCAGCGAACAGGTTGTCCTCGTCGATGTCGAGGTTGCCCGTGTAACGCCGCATCAGCTGCCCGTGGCCCAGCGTGATGGCATGCACGCGGTTGATGTCGGCGTAAATCCGGTCTTCTTTTTTCCCCCACGTCAAATAGCGCAGCGGTCGCAGGAAATCTTCCAGCTGATCCCAGTCCTCGACGCGAAAGCGACCGGCGTTTGCAAACACGCCCGCTGTCGTCGGATTTGTGATCTCGATGCCGTTGAAATTCGCCAACTCAAACCGCAGCGGTGCACCCACGCCAATGCCGAAGTCGCCGTAGTGAAAGTTCGCGTCGGGCCGCAGCTGCACATAGTAGACGCTGTCAATCGCAAACAAACCGACGCCCACCCCTAGCGACGTCAGTGGGTTGGTCAGCTGCACGTCGCCCAAATGCGACAGCTCGCCTTTTAAAAACGCTGTCTCCACCTCCACGCAGCTTTGCGTCCCAGGCGCGAGTTGCGCGACCGGCGTCGGCTTTTGCCCGCCCACACAGGGCACAGCAGCGGGCGGCGGCGCGTCTTTGGGTGCGTCGGGCAGATCCACCTTGACGCACGCAAGCTCACCTGGCGCAAGCTCCGCTTGCGACTTCGGCTGCTCGAAGGGCAGACACGGTCGCGGCAGCCACTGCTCACGTGCTGGCGGCGCTGGTGCAGGCTCGGCGGGCTTCGGCACCGGCGCTGGCTGTTTTTCAGGTGCAGCCTGCGGTGGCGGTGATGCTGGTGCGCGTGGTGCCGGTGGGGGTGCCGGTGCGGGCGCCGGTGGCGCAGCAGGACGAGGCATAGCCGCGAGCAACAACGTCGGCGCCGCCGCCACCAACACGCCGCTGCTGTCCTTCACGCACGCCACCGTGAGCGTCGCTGCCGCCACCTCGACGCTGCCGCTGGCGCCCAAGCGCTGCACGCGCACATCGCGCAAATAGCCGCACGCGTCAGTGGTGGCACGCCCGTCAGGAAGGCGTCGATCGCTCAACATCGCGACGATTTGGTAGCCGTCGACGCTGTCGACCTCCTGCGGTGCGGGCACCACCACGACCGGTGTGGGTGGCGTCGGTGCTGGTGGCGTCGGTGCGGGTGGCGTCGGTGCGGGTGGCGCCGGTGCGGGTGGCGTCGGTGCGGGCGTCGGTGCGGGTGGCGCCGGTGCGGGTGGCGTCGGTGCGGCGTCTGCCGGTTGCGTGCGCGCCGTCAGGCTGAGCGTCGCGCTCAAGGTCAGCAGCGCAATGCTCAGCACAACACAAGCGGCGGGGCGTGGCGTCATGCCGGACGTTGCGACACAAGCTGGCGGCGCGCAATCTTGAGACAACGCTCGCGTTGACGACCGCGCGTGCCGCACTGCGCGTCGGTCGAGCTGCGCAACGTCGTGGCGCATGGCTCGCGTTCGCACGCAACGTCGCGTGCTGTTTGTGACGCGCGACGTCGCGCCACAGCGATCCCGCTTCCCATCGTCGCGCACCTCTCCTATGACGCGAGGACTTTGCTGCACAGGAGCACCATGCGCATGACCCCTCGCGATTGTACCGCCCACCTCCCACGGTCTGTCGCCACGCGTGCCGTGTTGGTGATGGCAGCGACGTTGGTGATGACGGCGTGTGAAAAGCGCGCGACGGATGCACCGACCAACGCAACCACGACGGCGCCCATCGCGACTGCGCTGCCCGTGCCGGCCAACGCCGTTTTGACG
>JAYTVG010000316.1:0-6138 GCA_043744135.1 Deltaproteobacteria bacterium
AAACCGGGGGTTGCAGGTTCAAGTCCTGCACGGCCTGCCAGTCTTTCATCAATGGTGCTCAGACCACTGCTGCAAAGACGTGGACAGCTCAAGGTGATGATGAAGGTCGACCACGACGTCGACGTCAAGGTCGATGAACTCAACAACGGGAAGCGGCAATGCGACAAAAAACAACCTTCGTAGCGCTCTTTTTCGTCGTCGCCTCATTGTTGACGGCGTGGGTGTTGCACAAGGCGCTGCAAGCGATCTTCTTGGCGGCCGAGGTCCAAAATCGCCCATTGTTGCAAGACCGCTTGCCGGTGTCGCTGCTGCTTGGCTTGCTGATCGCTGCTGCGGCCGGCGCGTTTTGCTTTATGAACGCGACGCTGCACAAGCGCGTGACCGAGGTCTTTGACGAGCTCGACAAAGTGAACTGGCCGTCGTGGGCGGAGACAAAAGTGAACACCATGGTGGTGATCGCGACCTCGGTGATCGCGGCCATGATCCTCGGTGTCTTTGACGCCACCTTTTTGAACCTATCCACGTGGCTCGCCAAAGTGAGCCTGTAACCGCCGTCTCCTTCGTCCGCCGCCACCCTGAAGCTTTTTCGGATTAGGATCCATGACCAACTCGACCGCCGCCGCCGCTGTTTCCGCCGTCGCCAAAAGCGAAAAACTCAAGTGGTACGTGGTGCACACGTATTCTGGGTTTGAAAACCGCGCGAAGAAGTCGCTCGAAGATCAGATCAAGGCAAAGGCCCTGGAGTTTTATTTTGGCGATATCTTGATCCCGATGGAGACGGTCGAGGAGCAACGCAACGGCCAAAAGCGCACGTCGAAGCGCAAGTTCGCGCCCGGCTACATCTTCGTGAACATGGAGATGAACGACGGCACGTGGCACCTCGTCAAAAACACCCCCAAGGTGACCGGCTTCATCGGCGAGGATAAAAGCAAGGGTGAGCGCGACAAGGCCAAGGCCGTGCCGTCCGTTCCCGAACGACAAGTGCTCGCGATGACGCTGCAGCTGACCGAGACTGCCGCAAAGCCGACGCCGAAGGTCGACTTCGACACCGGCGATCAAGTCCGCGTCGTGGAGGGCCCGTTCGCGAACTTCACCGGCAACGTCGAGGAAGTGAACCACGCCAAGATGAAGGTGCGCGTGCACGTGACCATCTTTGGGCGCTCCACCCCGGTGGAATTGGACTTCACGCAAGTCGTCAAAGTCTAGCCATCGCACCGCTGCTGTTGAGTTGCGTGGTGTCACCGTCATCACGGCGCAGAGCATCTCGCCGGGGTGTGCGAGGACGGCCTCATAGAGGCGCTCCGCGATGGCTGCGACCTCGTTTGGCGCGCGCCTACGGCCCCAGACTTCCGTCGACGGCGTGCTCGGTTTCGGCTTCGACGTCGAGGTTGTCGCCGACGAAAACGCGCGCTCGACTGCCGCCGTCGTCGCCGTGAGGTGCGCGCGCACAAGCTTCTCGATCTCGCTGTGCAACTGCTCGATGGATTTCGTCGTCATGTGCCGCCGGTCGCACGCAGCGATCACACACTCAAGCCCACCCCTGAACGCTTACCGCGATTGCCTATGCCATGAAATCCACCGGGAGTTCCCCGACGTACGCTCAAGTCACGAACGTTCTTTTGAGTGACTACAACACACAAGGAGTCCTATGCGGCCTTCAATCACCTTGGACCAACGTTTCCCTGGTCTTTGCACATCATGGGCTCTAGCGCTTTGTGTGGCGTTTGCGTCCGCCTGCGACTGTGGGGAGGACGCGCGGAAAGTCCTGGACGCATCCGCGTCGGGCACGTTTTCGCTGTTTGGCTACGACAAAGAGAGCTCGCTGCGCCAATGCCAATATGTTCCCACAAAAGTTTCTGTGTACACCACGCAAGCCGGCCCAGGTGATGTCGTGCAAGCGCCCGACGCTTCCACATTTGTTCAAGTCGTGGAGACAACGGACGGAAGGGTCGTGCGTGCACCCATCGTAAGCGACCAAACCTTAGTGGTGTGCCTAGACGACTCGACGAACTACTGTGCCGCGGTACGCCCAGGACCCGATAGGAAGGTGGTCGCCAGCCGCGTCGCGGAAGTAGGCCTTTGCCTGGTGTCTGATGGCGGAGGCCAGCCTTGCGCAGGGGACGCCCGGGCTCGGCTTGACCCCAGCGACCCCAGCGAATAGCAAGATGGGACAGCACCAGCGCATCACGGAGCTCGAAGCCGCGTAACCGTTCAGGCCCGGCACGAAGCGCGATCTTTTCGCGGGTGGAGTAGCCCCCTCGATGACCGGCTGAAATTGACCCGTCTTGGTGGACACCTTTCGATGCGAAACAAGGGTGACCAATGAAGCCAGAAACGAAAACCAAAAAGACGGCGCGGAGCTGTTGCATCACTCGATGAAATTTCAAGTTCCATCGTTCACCTCCCAATGCGGTGAAACGCTTCCGTCGCGCGCACACGACGATCGCGTCCTGCACGGATGGTTGCCCGCAGCGAGTTTCGAAGCGGTGTTTGGCGCTCACGCATTGACAATGCGCCGCGTTCAGGCAGCGTGCGCGCTTTACGACGTGGGAGGGCAAGGCATTCGCCAAGCCCGCTTGCACCACGCGAGGTGAAGCATGGCAAAGAAGATCTCCGCATTTGTGAAACTGCAGTGTCCCGCAGGGAAGGCGAACCCAGCGCCGCCTGTCGGCCCCGCGCTCGGCCAGCACGGCGTCAACATCATGGGCTTTTGCAAAGAGTTTAACGCTCGCACGCAAGACCAAGCCGGTTTGACCATCCCCGTCGTCATCACCGTGTACTCGGACAAGTCGTTCACATTTGTCACCAAAACGCCGCCAGCGAGCGTGCTGTTGAAGCGTGCCGCCGGCCTCAAGTTGGAAAAGAAACCTGGCGCGGGCGCGAAGAACCCCGGCAAGGACAAGGTCGGCAAGGTCACTTGGGCGCAATGCAAAGACATCGCCAAAACCAAGCTCAAAGACATGAACGCGTATGACGTCGACAAGGCGGCCAACAGCATCGCTGGCACCGCTCGCTCGATGGGCATCGAAGTCACCGGCCGCTAGGCCGCGTTCACCTTTTCTTTTTGCAAATTGCAGCGCTCGTCGACATCTGCGCCGAGCACAAACATCTTTAGGACAGCACCATGGCAAAGCTTGGAAAAAAACGCGCGGCATCTTTCAAACGTGTCGATCGCGCAAAACGGTACTCGGTTGGCGAAGCGATGAAGCTCGTCAAAGGCTGTAAGACCACCAAATTCGACGAATCGGTCGACGTCGCCATCAACCTGGCAGTCGACCCACGCCACGCGGATCAAATGGTGCGTGGCGCGGTGCTGATGCCAAACGGCACCGGCAAGACCATTCGCTTAGTTGTGTTCGCAAAGGGGCCAAAGGCTGCGGAAGCGCAAGCGGCCGGCGCCGACCACATCGGCGCTGACGACCTGCACGACAAGATCGCCGCGGGCTTCATGGACTTCGACCAAGTCATCGCGACCCCCGACATGATGGGCGTCGTGTCAAAGCTCGGCAAGTTGCTCGGGCCCCGCGGTTTGATGCCAAACCCGAAGCTCGGCACCGTCACCATGGACGTCACCAAGGCCATCCGTGAGGCCAAGGCCGGCAAAGTTGAGTACAAGGTGGAAAAGGCCGGCATCGTGCACTGCGGCATCGGCAAAAGCTCGATGGACTCAGAGAAGCTCACGGAGAACTTCAAGGCGTTGTTCGAGCACATCTTGCGCCAAAAGCCTGCGTCGTCGAAGGGCAACTACGTGCAGGCCATCACCGTCAGCTCCACCATGGGGCCTGGCGTGAAGGTGGACATCGCCGAAGCGACCGCGTTGTCGTCGAGCAAAGAAGACTAAGTCGAGCGGTGCGTCGCTCGCGCCGCGTCGGCTTGCTGCCGAGAAGCATGGCCACGGGCGCATCGTGGCCGCTTTTTTGTGCGCGTTTTGGCTTGCGGTCCAAAGCAAGGCGTGGCAGACGCGGGTGATATTCGGTTTGTCAAAGACCGTCGGGGCGCTTTCGCGCTCAAACCACGAAGCCTGCAGCCAGCTGCAGTGACGTGACCCGGCCGAGACGGAACGAGGCGTTGTCGTGATAGTCACTCCGGTGGCACGCACACACGTCCAATCCTCCCCTCACTTTGACTTGAGTTCCGGTCGCAGTCCGCGACGGTTTGTCGTTTGATTTGGTTTCACGTTGGTTTGACATCTTTTGACTGGGAGAGCGTATGTCACATGGTTCACACGGCACGGAGCAGCGCACTGCGTATCCGCAGGACAAGACGGATGAGCTGACGTTTTTGAAGGACGCGTTTAAGGCCATCGAAAGCGCCGTCCTCACCAGTGTGCAAGGTCTCAACGTGTTGGAGGTGTCCGAGCTGCGCCGCCGCTTGCACGAGGCTGGCGTGCACTACCGCGTGGTGAAAAACACCCTCGCCAAAAAGGCCATCAAAGGCACGCCGTTTGACGCCGTGTCGGCGGACTTCAAGACCGTGACTGCGGTCGCGTGGAGCAACGACGACCCCGTCGCGCCGGCCAAGGTGATCGCTGGGTTCAAAAAGAGCGTCGAGAAGTTCATCATCAAGTCAGGCTTTCAAGCTGGCGTACGGATCGACGCTGCGGGCGTCGAAGCGCTGTCGAAGATGCCGTCGCTCCCCGAGCTGCGCGGTCAGCTGCTCGGCTTGATGAACGCGGTCCCCGCAAAGTTGCTGGCGCAAATCAACGCTCCCGCTCAGCACCTCGTCGGTGTGATCGAGGCCAAGCGCGCCAAAGACGAGACGGTCGCTTAGCGCCGTCGCCAGCTCGTTTGTTGTTTCATTGCTCCGTTTTGATTGTTCGCACCACTACGCGGCGACGCCGCTTTACTAGGAGAACCCCATGGCAGACCTCGCATCACTCAAAGACCAACTTTCGAAACTCACCTTGATGGAAGCCGCAGCACTCGTGAAGGACCTTGAAGAGTCTTGGGGCGTGAAGGCAGCCTCCGGTGGTGGCATGATGATGGCGATGCCGGCCGGCGGCGGCGCTGCGGCAGCCGCAGAAAAGACCGAGTTTTCGGTGGAGCTCACCGCTGCTGGCGAAAAGAAGATTCAAGTCATCAAGGTGGTCCGCGAGCTCACCGGTTTGGGCCTGAAGGAAGCCAAAGAGCTCGTCGACAGCGCGCCGAAGATGGTCAAAGAAGGCCTCTCCAAAGCCGACGCCGAAGCGATGCTCAAAAAGCTCGAGGCCGAAGGCGCCAAGGTCGCCCTCAAGTAGCGCATTGCGCTGCGTCAATGTTCACGTTCGCGAAATGGGGACCTCAGGTCCCCATTTTTTTGCGCTGCGCCATCGACCCTCGACGTCGCGCGTCGCGCGTCGCTCACATCGTTGGTGCACGTTTGCGCGCAACGACGACAGCGCCCTCACGCGCGTCGCATGCATCGGCGCGTGTCGTTTTTCAAATCTGCCGGCCCCGGTCGCGCTAGCGTTCACCGCGTTAGACCGTCATCGACCGTGGGAGATGAAGCGTGAAATCCGTCGGCGCGTACGAGCTGCAAGGGAGCCTCGGCAAAGGCGGCATGGGCGAGGTGTTTCGCGGCACCCACGCGCTGCTGGACCGCGACGTCGCGCTCAAAAAGCTCAACGTGCCTGCGTCGATGAGCGACCCCGCGCAAAGCGAAAGCTGGCGCGAGCGCTTCATTCGCGAGGGGCGCGCGCTCGCGAAGTTGCAACACGAGCACATCGTCGCCGTCCACGACCTCTTTGAGTACCGCAAGGAATTGTGGTTGGCGCTCGAGCTCGTCGACGGTTTCGACCTCTCGGACCTTGCCAAGGCGGGAGCGTTGCCTGCCGATGTCGCTTGCATCATCGCGATCGGTGTCGTGCGCGCCCTTGAGGCCGCCCATCGCAGCGGCATCGTGCACCGCGACATCAAACCGCAAAACATCATGGTGTCAAAGCTTGGCGTCGTGAAGTTGATGGACTTCGGCGTCGCCAAAGATGACGCGCTCGACACGTTGACAAAAACCGGCAGCGTCGTTGGCACTCCCAGTTACATGGCTCCTGAGATGGTGCGCGGCAAACCGGCCGACGCCAGGAGCGACCTGTATGCCGTCGGTGCCGTGTTGTACGAGCTGTTGTCGGGGCGGCGGCTGATGGCCCACGCCACCCCAGACAGC
>JAYTVG010000317.1:0-6134 GCA_043744135.1 Deltaproteobacteria bacterium
TTGAGCTTGCCGCCACCCAGGCCCGCAGCGGAGCTGAGCTGAGGGCGCTTTTGTGTCACGCGGCCGACCACCTCAAAGCCAAGGGTGTCGACCAAACGCTCAAGCTCCGACAACGACGCGTCGTGCTCCCCTGCGTCGATGCCCGGCAGCTGCACACCAACCAACACCGCGCGGGGCCGGCCATTTTTCACTTCGACGCTGGATTTTGACACAGCACAAGGCTGTAACCGGCAATGCGCTGCTGTGCGAGGGGCGTTTGTACGAAACCGCGCTGGGCCATCGCGTGGCGCGCTATCGCGTCACCCAACAGCGCTGCTGCGCCGCGACCGCATCGTCGTCGACCACACACGAGCGCCGCGCGGGGCCGTTAGTGCGCGCGTTGTGGCGAGCACGACGGGCGCCGCGCTCACTCCTCATCGACGAGGATGGTGGGCATCGGCGCGATGTTGGTCTTTTCGCGTCGGGTCTCGCTGACCAAGGCACCCGAGCTCTCCGACGGCATCGGCTCGGCGCGTTTGACCTTCTTTTTTTTCAGCGCCGCCGCCAACTCCTCCGCAAGCATGGTCGGCGGTTTTGGCGCCATTTGCATCGGCTCGAGCGTCGCTTGCGCACCGGTGGCGGCAGGTCTGCGGGGGTCGGTCGCATCGTTAGGGCCAGCGAACACTTGGGGGCGGGGCGCGCGCGTCGCAAACGCTGGCAGCAGGGCACTTTGCGGCGTGATGTCTGCGAACGCCCCCGCAGGCGGGACGCCGCCGCGCCGCGGTCCGGACGACGAAAACACGTCGTCAAAACCCTCCGGCACTGCAAGCGAGGACAGCGCTTTGGGTTGTGCCGTCACGCCGGTGATCTGCGCCGGCACGCTTGGCTGCGCACGGCGCTCCAAGCGACCAATCACCTCCAAAAACCGCAACAACACCGCCGCCTCGTCGGCCGGCAGCGTGCCGGCGTCCATGAGGTCGCTGGTGCGTTCCCAGCCACCGACAATGCGCTGTAAAAATCGCTCCTCCGCTGCGCCAAAACCAAAAGCGCTTGCAGCCGCGGGCAGCCCGAGCGCGTCGCCCGCGGCGTTAACGATGCGCACCTGCATGCCCTTGACCTGCGCGATCCATGCAGCACGCGCGTCGGGCCCGAGCTGCGCGCGCACCGCGACATGCACCACCGAAAACAAGTCCATCGGCGTGCTGGGGAACCCCGAAAGGTACGTCAGTCCAGCGCAAAACGTGAACGGCCGCGAGCCCAAGCGACAATAGTGCTCAGCCTTTTTGCGCGCCTGCACCAACAAGATGTCCTTCAGTGAGTCCTCGGTTAAAACGCCGAGCTCAATAAACACTTGCCCCGCCAGTCTGGCGCCCTCGGCGATCTTGCGCTGCGCCCGCACAAACGTCTGGCCGTTGATGACGCCGAGCTCCAACAACAGCTGTCCGAGCGGATGCACGAATTCAGCGAGATGAACCCCAACAGGTTTGCCCTGGCGAAAGAAAATGTGGTTGTCGCCGGCCGCGTCTTTGATGGTGAGTCGGCCGGTGGCGCTGCTGCGGTGAATGCTCAGCAGCACCTCGTAGATCGCATCCACGTCGAGGTGGCCAGTGGCACACGCGTCGTTTGGAATCGTCAGCGGGTCAAACATGCCGCGCACACACTACCTGAATGCAGCGGCACTGCGCACCCCGCAAAGCGAGCCCAGCAACGCCACGCCTGCCCTTGTGGACCAACGGCGGTCGCTGCGCCGACCGATGACGTGGCCAGCTATGCTGCGGCAGCCCCAGCGCGAGCCGATCGGTCAAACGCCGTGGCGAGGCACTGGACGTACCTTTGACTACGTGATGAGGTCAGCACACGGTCGCTGTTGGTGCCAAGGTTCTGTGTCGATAGTCTTGCGCCTTGTTGCGCTCGCTGATGGCTCGCGATGGTTTCGCCTGCTCCGGTTCGCTCGATGGTTGCTTTGAAGTGTCGTTTTGCCGTGTCTGCGTAAGACCCCTTGACGCGAGAGTTCTGCGTGTTGTGCCCCAAATGCGGCCGAAATGTCGACGACGGGGCGTTTATTTGCCCTGGCTGTGACTTCATTTTGGACACGTCATTTTTGGGCGACGACATCACCGACGACGAGCGCCATCAACGCAGCGCAAAAAAATCAGCCGTCGAGTTTGGCGAAGACGCGATGATCCTCGGTAATCCGCGCGACCCTGAGTGGTCTGACTTTCACTCGCGTGACGCCGGCGTGCAGCGCGAGGTGACGCAGGCGCGCTTTTACGTCGGTGGCACCACGGCGGCGCTGCTGCACCCCGACGCCGTGCCGGAGATCGTGCAAGAGGCGATGTCTGCGAGCGTTCGGCTGTCGCCGTTTGAGCGCCACGTGCTCGAGTTCATGAACGGCAAGCGCTCTATCGGACGCATCCAAAAAAAATCCGGCATGGAGGACAGCGAGTTTAAAACGTCGGTCGCGATGTTGAGCGACAAGGGCTTCATCCGGTTGCGCACCACCAAGCGAAAAAAGCACCGTCTGGCGTCGGTGACGATGTCGGCGGACGCATCGGCGATGGGCGCTGAGGCGCCGACGGGATCGCGCCCGGCGCGCACGGCACAGCCGGATCGCACCGTGGTGGCAAACCAGGCGGACTTTGACCTCGCACCGCCTGCACCGCCGCAAAGTAGCGACACCGAGTTTCGCGCGCGCCGCCAGTCACAACAAGAGGCGACGGTGCTGCGCAGCGCATCCGGTTTTTCGATGCCGCGGCCGTCGCCGGTGTCGGCCGTTGCTGCCGTCGTCACCAAAGAAACCTCGCGCGCGCCGTTTCGATCGCTGCGCGCCGATGCGCAGGCGGATGTGGTGGGTCAAAACGACGCGTGGGGGAGCGATCGCACCGCAGAACTGCAAAAAAACTCCAACATCTTCAAGCGCGCGGTAGCCAACGTCAGCCAGCTCAAAGAGCCCAGCTCCTGGGGGGCCGCAAGCAAAGCGCCCACCACTGAGCACGCGCGCCCCTCACCGGTGTCGCTCGCGCAGCAGCGCATGGCGCAAGCAGACGAACGTTTCGTGCCGCCCGGCTCCGACGACGATGACTTGTTGTTTGCGGCCCCACCCGAGGCGACGGCGCCGCTCAAGCAGCCGACGCGTTCGTTGCCGCCCGCGATGCCGCGTTCCGACATCGACGACCTGCTCGACCCCACCGGCATGGGCAACGCCGTCGACGATCGGGCGCAGGGCCCGGCAGCGAGCGTTGAAATGGACAGCCGCGACGTCGTCGACGAAGCCGCACCTGACAGCGACTTCGTCAACGGCACCACGGGCCCGTTGCCCGTCGATCCAGCGGCAGCGCAAAGCCTCGTGGCGCAAATGCGCGAAGCCGCGTTCGATGGCGATGACGACGATGACGACGATCAAGCGCCCCAGCCAGCCGGTGAGGCGCGCATCGCTGACGCACCCGATGCGGCGCCGCGTGAAGCCGGCGCCCCCGCCCTCGACGACATCAGCTTTGAAGTCGACGTGCGCACGGTGGCGCTGCACAGCAGCATCGACAACAAGCACACCGCCTCGGTGCCGTCGCTCGCGGAGCTGTCGTCGGGTGCCTTGTCGCCGCTGCCTGAGACGGCCCCGGTGGTTGCGCTGCCCGGTAGCGGCGTTTTAGTGCCGTCCCCGTCGGCGGTGCCGACGCTGGCGCCGCCGACGCCCAGCATCTTAGCGCTGCCGGGCCAAGGTGCGCACCGCGCAAAAACGGTGGCGGCGACCGGCCTCACTCTTAAGCCGCTCGCAGCACCTCGCCCGTCAGCGTCGTCAACGGTCGGCTTTGAACAAGCGCGCAAAGCGGAGCGCATCTTTGAGCAAGCCCTCAAAGACCAAACCGAGGGGCGCATGTCGTCCGCGCGCATGAACGCCAAGCTCGCCACACAATTTGATCCGTCGGTGAGCGCCTACAAAGAATTCCTCGACGGCCTCGACCTCGCGGGTGCGGGCAAACCCGCCGGGGTCATCAAGCCGCGTGAGCTGGTGCTGTTTGAAGAAGCGAGCCAAGCCGAAGGACGCGGCGACTACGAGAAAGCTGCCGATTTGTTGGCCAAGGCAATCGCGGTCAATCCGCGCGCGGCGGCGCTGCACAACCGCCTCGGTGTGGTGCTGTCGATCCGCCTCAAGCGTCACGATGAAGCGCTCGCCCACCTCAAGTCTGCCATTGAGCTTGAGCCCGGCAGCCTCGTGTATATGAACAATTTCTCGAAGGTCGCTGCTGTGCTTGAAAGCGCCCTACAGCGCGATCCCGAGGTCGGCAAAAAGCGCAGCAAGCCCAACGAAAAAGTCGACATCAAAAAAGTGCGACCAAAAATCTACTGATGACCACGCCATCAAGATGTCACTGCCGATGACAGCACCCGTCAGCATCGCGGTCGGCGCAGCTGCGTGGCGGGGCACGCTGTTGTTTGGTCACCGCGGCGCGCCTACCTTGGAGCGCGAAAATACCTTCGCATCGTTTGCGCGCGCGCTCGCAGACGGTGCGCACGCCATCGAAACCGATGCGCACCTGTCAAGCGATGGCCACGTGATGTTGGTGCACGACGCCGAATTGCAGCGCGTGTTTGGCGTCGCCCAGCGCGTCAGCACCCTGGCACGTGCGCAGCTTGAAGCGCTGGGAATCCCCGCGCTGGCAGACGTGTTGGCGGTGCACGCGACGGTGCCGATCAACATCGATCTCAAACAACGCCACCCGCCCATGCAGCGCGTGGTGGTGCAGCTGCTGGAGGCGCAAGGCGCAAGTCAACGCGTGCTGTTGACGAGCTTTTACGACGACGTGGTGCAGTCCGTGCGCGACATGGGCTACGACGGCCCCACCGGCATGGGGTTCAAGGAGATCCGCCGCTTGTACGCGCTGCCACTCACGCTGCTAAAGGTGTGGCGGGTGCAGGGCGCACGCGCGCAAGTGCCCGTGCAGTCGGGGCGGGCGCATTTTGCGCGCCGCGCGTTCATCGACAAATGCCACGCGCTGCAAGTGGCCGTCGATTTTTGGGTGGTCAACGAGCTCGCGCAAGCGCAAGAGCTGCTCGCGCTCGGCGCCGACGGCATCATGAGCGACAACCCCGCTGCAGTGGTTGCGGCATTTGCACCGCCGCAACCGTGACAACAGCACCGGCCTAAAACCCCAGCTTCGTTTGCCATTCATCGACCTTGCGAGGCTGACCTGCGCCCGCAAGCGCGTGGTGAACAAACACCCGCGCGGTACTGCGCGCAACCGATAGCGTTTTCATGTTCTTGTAGGACCCGAGATGCGTTTAAAACAACAACACTGATTCGGCATTGGCATTCGATTTATATGTATATCATCTTTACTGAGAATCTTCGCATCCCAACTGAAACTGCGAGCAACGTCAGCGACGGCCAAGCGAACGCGTTTGCGCAGTGCGCTCAACCAGTCTCCAGCGTCGGTGAATTCAAATGTTCATCTCCCAAGGTCGATGAAATACTTTGCTCACCTCCCAAGGTCGGTGAATTGACCGGTGACGCAACCGGAACCTGCATCGTGAAAGTAGCGCCGCCGCCCTGACGGGGTGCATGGGTGACATCGCCATTTTGCGCACGCATGAGGTCGCGCGCCAGCGCCAACCCCAACCCCATACCTGGCGTGTCGCTGCGGCCTCTTCGAAAGCGCTGAAAAAGGTGCGTCGCGGTGATTTGATCCATACCAGGACCGGTATCGCTGACTTGCACAAGGACAAAGCGATGGCCTACCTGGAGCTCGACGTCGATCGAATCGCCCGGGCGCGTGAATTTGCAGGCATTGTCGATCAGATTCACGACGGCCCTGCGCAGGTAGACCTCATTTCCGAGTGCGATGCAGGGCTCTGCGGGCGCACCAAGAGCGAGATGCACTTGGCGCTGCGCAGCCACGTCGGTGTAGGTATCCACAACATCACGGACCAGCGCCCCCACGTCGATCTGCGCCTGGCCCTCAACACCCTCCTTGTTGTCGGCACGCGCCAACAGCAACAGCGCCTCCACCAACCGCGACAGCTGAGCCACCTCCTCCAACGCATCGCTCAAGGTGTTGGAAGCGTCGGATGTGTTTCCCTCTCGCGCCAAGGCGAGCTCAAGGTTGGTGGTGAGTCGCGCCAGCGGCGTTCGCATCTCGTGCGATGCGTCAGAGGTGAAG
>JAYTVG010000318.1:0-1909 GCA_043744135.1 Deltaproteobacteria bacterium
GCGCGTTCGACCTGAATCGGCGTGAACCCCAGCTCAAACAAGCGCTCTAAACGGGAGTTCATCGTGGCTGGCACGCCCTGACCCCGCATATCGTATGCAAGGAAACTCAGCTCCATCCTGCGCGTTTGGTTCGGGTCTTTTTGCCTGAGCGCGCCTGCAGCGAGGTTGCGCGGGTTTGCTTTGTCCCCTTTGTGCTTGTCGAACACAGCAAGCGCCATAAACACCTCGCCGCGCACCTCCAGCGGGCCCGGCAATGCTCCAATGAAGCTCGGGATGTCTTTGACGGCGCGTGCGTTGGGCGTGATGTCTTCGCCGGTCTCGCCGTCGCCGCGCGTGCATGCCACTTGCAGATGTCCGGAACTGTCGTAGTGAAGGGAACACGCGAGTCCGTCAACCTTGGGCATCGCGATGACCTGACCGATGACGTCTTTCGCCCACGCGTCAAGCTCCACGCGCTCGTAACACTTGTCGAGCGACAACATCGGCTCTTTGTGGCGCACCGACTTTTCGCGTGGTGCGCTGCCGAGATGGCTGAGGACTGCGCTTGTAGGGCTCTTGCTTTTTAGTTCTTTGACCAATCGGTCAAACGCGACGTCACTCATCACCGGTGCCGCGAGGTCCCAGTACAGGTGGTTGTGCTTCGTCACCTCAGCTTCAAGCGCGGTTACGCTCGCGGCTGCGTAGTCGAGCGTTTCAGCCGGTGGCGCTTCGGTCGTGGTCTTGGCCGGTGGTGCCGGATTCGGCGTGTGGACGTCGAAGAAGTCAAGCGTGCCCGGCAGTTGCGCGTGCGCGTTGTGCGAGCGTTTCACCTCGTGCACCAGCGCCGCGAGTGACGCGAGGTCCGCACCGCGTTCGACGCCGCTGGTCCAAGCGGGCTTGATGCCCACCTCGCCCACGAGCGCCCCGACGATCGACCCCGCGATGCACGCGATTGAATCGCTGTCTCCCGAGGAGTTCGCTGCGCGCAGCACCGCGCCCGAAAAATCGCCCTGCGCCTTGAGCACGCACCACAGCGCGCACGCGACGGCCTCCTCGCCCACCCATGCACCACCCAGGAGCTGACAGACGTCGTCGTTGTCTTGCGCGACGAGCGCATCGAGATCGTCCAGCGCCCGCAACATCTCGTCGCTGTCACCGCCTTGCAGCTGCTGTGGTGTCAGCAGTTGCACGAGCTTGCGCGTGTAGTCGACCATGCCGGCGATACCGTTGCCTTTGAGCACCCACGCGACGGGAGCTGCTGCGGCGACGCTCGACGCGATGCCGGTCGCGTGGCGATGGGTGAGCACGCTTTGCGCAGCGGCCACCTCGACTAAGCGCGCGTCGTCGTCGAAGTGAAACCACGCCACAGGTGCCGCTCGCATGGCCGCACCGCAGCCCTTGCTTTGTTTGACGCCAGCGTCGTGCCAGGGCACCCCGCGCTCAAGCGCCCGACACCCCGCAAGACAAGTTCCACCAGGCGCGCGGTTGTTGGTCGAGTGCCGCGACCACGCAACGAATTCTTCGCCGAGCATCGTCATCAACGCGTCCAGCGACAGCGGCCCCGCGCGGACCAAAGCGCGCGCGACGCAAATGGTCATCTGCGTGTCGTCCGTGAACGTGCCCGCGGGGTGGCGGCCCACAGCGGCGAAGTCAGTCAAACCAGCATCGCCGTAGCGGGCGCGGATGTTGGCGACGCTGCCGATGAATTCGGTAGGGTGTCCGAGCGCGTCACCAATGGCGAGCCCGAGCATGGATCCGCGGATGCGATCGATGATTTCCATAGTGCTGTTCCTATCGAATTGACGGATGACACGCGCCGTCTCAAGTACGGGACAGGGCGCGCTGCAGCAGCAAACTCAACTGCGCTCCGCGCCGCGGATCCACCATCTTCACAAACGCCACCTTGCCCGCGAGGTGGGCGGCGAAATTC
>JAYTVG010000319.1:0-1909 GCA_043744135.1 Deltaproteobacteria bacterium
CCGTCGATCCACCGGTGCCCGCCGGCAGCATCACCGGCTGCATTTGCGACGAAACCTCCGGCGCGTGGCTGCGCGACGGCAACGCCTACGTCACCACGCCCGAGGGTGGCATCTACAGCGCCATCACCGACGACAACGGCTGCTTCGTGATCGAAAACGTCCCGCCGGGCGAGCAGCTGGTCACGGTCGAACGCGCGTCGTTTTACGCGACGTACGCGGTGGTGGTGTCCGACGGTGCCGCGGTGTCGGTGCCGTCCGCGACTGTGTGCGAAGCGCCACCGCCGCCCGACGACGTGGGGAGCGTCGCAGGCCGTGTGTGTGCCGCCGACGGCTCCACGTGGCTGGCGGACGCGGACGTGTACGTCATCCGCGCCGATGGCACGCGCGCCACCGCCACCACCGACGCTGACGGCCGCTATACGTTGACAGGGGTACCCGCTGGCGAGGTCGAGGTCCACGTCGAAAAAGGCAGCTTCAGCGCCACCTTCACGGTCACGGTCACCGCCGACCAAACCATCACGCTGTCCGACTCCGATTGCGAGCTGTTGCCGCCTGATTTGCAGATCGCCGTCGTGCAAGGCCAATACGACCACGTCGAAGATGTGTTGTCGTCGCTGGGCGTGACCGCCGCCAACGTCACACTGTACGACGGTCACTTCGGTGGGCCCGATTGGGTCGGCGAGCTCGTCGAGAATTACGCGACGCTGTCGTCGTACGACGTGGTGTTTTTCAACTGCGGCGTCGATGACCGCGCGTGGACGCAAGATGGCAACCAGGTCGCTATCGACAACTTGCGCCAGTTCGTCGCGGATGGCGGCAGCGTGTACGCGTCAGATTGGGCGTACGACATCGTCGAGAAGACCTGGCCCGACTTCGTGGACTTTGAAGCGTCAGACGCAAACGGCGACGATGCACAGCGCGGCCTCGTCGCGTCAGCCGTGGTCGGCACCATCACCGACGCATCGCTCGCAGCTGCCATGGGGCAGCCGACGGTCAGCATGGACTATCTGTTGCCACAGTGGGCGGTCATGAGTGCCGTCGCCAACAACGTCACCGTGTACGTGCGCGGCGATGCCCGCGTGTGCACGACGGTGTTTTGCGGCAGCCCACAGACGCGCACCAACGTGCCGCACACCATCGGCTTTAGTCCCGGCGCCGGACGCGTGCTGTACACGTCGTTTCACCAAGAACCTGGCGTGAATGCCGACCAAGAGCGCATCTTACAGTTGCTGATGTTCGAGCTCTAGCGTGCGCCGCAACGTCGTCGCGTTGGCGGTGCTCGGTGCGGTGTCATGCACGCCGGCGGATCCGCGCCCGGTGGTGGCGTGCGGCGCGTGCACCGTATTCGTTGGTGGGCGCGTGTTTGACGGCAGTGCCGTGCATGATGGTTTAGCGGTGGTGGTGCGTGGCGACAGCATCGTCGACGTGTTGCAGGCACCGGTGCGCATCGACGACGGCACCCTTTACGACACCACCGGCATGACGCTGTTGCCCGGCTTGATTGATGGGCACGTGCACCTCGGTGGTGCCGCAGGTCCCATCGGCGTTTCGACCTCGCTACCGCCGCGGCGCGCGCACGCGTTGCAAGCGTATCTGCGTGCGGGCGTCACCTCCGTGTTCGACCTGGGCGGCAACCCCGCGGCGCTGTTCGATCTGCGCGCGCGCATCAACGCCGGCGAGATCACCGGTCCGCGCGTGTTCGCCGCCGGCCCCGTCATCACCGCACCCGCAGGCCATCCGTGCAAACGCGGCACGCCACCCGGGCAGTTGTGCTTGTTTGTCGACGACCCCAACGACGACGCTATCGATCAACTGCTTGCGCTGTCGCCGGACTTCATCAAGCTCGCACTCGACAGCGGCCAAGGCTTCACCGCGCTACCGCGCTTGAGTGACGCGGTGTTGCGCAGCA
>JAYTVG010000320.1:0-1908 GCA_043744135.1 Deltaproteobacteria bacterium
CACGCCGCAAACGCCGGCTCGTTCGCGGTGAAGATCGGCAGGCCTGCGATGCCGTCCCGATCGCAGTCGCGCACGTCGCCCACCGCACACGGGTCAGCAACTGCTGCGATCTCGACAAATGCGAGGTCGACGTTGTCCTCGACAAACGCCATCGTCGGTAACAAGCCGCCCTTGCCGGTATCTGTCAGCGCTTGCAATGCGCGCAACCCGCGCGGCGGCGACAACGTGTGGGTGGCGATCGGTTCGCCGCGCGTTTCGATGGTGACGACGTCGGTCCCTGGCTCCACGTAGTCTACCTCCGTCAGCGACTCGCGCTCGGTCGCACCAAACAACGTCAACTGTGCAGTGACGGTACCGACCAACGCCGTGGTGGCGTCTAGCGAGATATCGGTTGCGTCGAGCGTGCCCTCGACGACACGCAGCGCGAACAGGTCCGCGGGTGCGCCGTCGCTGCGCACCAACGCGACGACGTGCTGCGGGCGCGCCAACAACCCGCGCAACACGAAGCTGCCATCGGCGCGCGCGGCCGTGCTTGCCTGCAGTGGCATTTGCACGCTGACGCCGTCGGCCACGTCGACGACGCTATACGCGACCACTTGCACGAGCCGATCGACCGGCAGCGCAGCGCCGTTTTGCGTGACGGTGCCGCGGATGCTGCGCGTGGGCTCGAGCGTGACCGTGCCAAGCAAGCTGCCCACCACCACGCGCTGAGTTTGCGTCAGCCAACCATCCGTGAGATTTTTCTTCACGTCTTCAAGGTGCAGCGCGAGCGGCACGACCGACGCAGCTTCTGCGATGCCGTCGCCGTCGCCGTCGAGCGTGATGACGAGCGGCGCCGTCAGCAGCGGCAGCGCCAAAAACGACAGTGCGCCCCCGCGTGTGACGGCCGCGATACGCTCAGTGCCGATGATGCTGGCGAAGGCACCGGCGGCCGCGCTGCCGTCGGGGGCGAGCACGTGGTCGATGCGCACCTCGCCTTCTTTGACGTTTCGGGCGTAATCGTAGGAGCAAGCAGCACCAGCCACGCAGACGGAGATCAGCAAAAGCGCGCGCATGCGCTGTTGTCACTTTGGGCGTGACGCGGGTCAAGGTGTTTGCGCGAGTGCGAATGAACCGTTGACCCACCGCGTCTATCCGCTGCGCTGCGTCTGGCCGAGCAGGGTCCAGCGTGTTAAGTCGAGTGCGCGAAACCATCTATGAGGTCCAAAGTGAACCGTTCGTTGCGTTTGTCGTCGTGTGCGCTGCTTGCTGCTTTGTTCTTTGGGACGGTCGCTGTGCGTGCGCAGGGTGGCAAAGGCGCCGCTGCAGCTCCCGCACCTGCGGCGGAGCTGACGGCGGATGAAATCGTCGCGAAGGCGCTCAACAAGGGGGCGATTGGCTTCAAGCAAGGTGCGGCCACGCTGCGCATGACCATCGTGCCGGCCAAGGGCGAGCCCAAGGAGCGCACGCTTGAGATCCACGCGATGCGCGGCGCCGACCAACTGCTCAAGAGCATGGTGAAGTTTTCCAAGCCGGCGGATGTGAATGGCACGGCGTTTATGGTGCTCGAGAAAAAAGACGCGCTCCCCGACCAATACGTCTACGTGCCCAAGGCCAAAATCGTGCGCCGCATCGCTGCGGGCAACGCGTCGTCGACGTTTTTCGGTTCCGACTTCACCTACGGCGACTTGATGCCGCTGCCAATGTCAGAAAAAGACAAGGTGCAAGTGGACAAGCTTGCCGACGCGGAAGTGGGCGGCCAAGCGACCTACGTCATTTCCATCGTGCCAAAGATCGAAGGCGCGCCGTACGGCAAAGTGGTGGCCTACGTGCACAAAGAGTTGTTGGTTCCCGTCAAGATCGAGTTTTTCGACAGCGCGATGAAGCCGCTCAAGACGTTAAGCGTGAAGAAGCTGCAAAAAATCGAGA
>JAYTVG010000321.1:0-1905 GCA_043744135.1 Deltaproteobacteria bacterium
CGCCTCTGCGACGAGGGGTGCGACACTCAGCGCGCGGATCTTGCCCGCTTGCGCTGCGGCCAAGGCGTTGTCGCGCAGCGCGATGGTGTCGGTGATGACAACCTCTTTGAGCGGCGAACCGTTGATGCGTTCGATGGCGGGTCCCGACAACACCGCATGCGTCGCGTAGGCCCACACGTCACGCGCCCCCGATGCGATGACGGCGCGCGCCGCCTGCGCCAGCGTGCCGGCGGTGTCGACCATATCGTCGATGATGATGGCGCGCTTTTTGTCGACGTCGCCGATGATGTTCATCACCTCGGCGACGTTTGGGCCGGTCCGGCGTTTGTCGATGATCGCTAGCGTGGCGTTGAGCCGTTTGGCGTAGGAGCGCGCGCGCTCGACGCCGCCCGCGTCGGGCGCCACAATGACGACGTCGTTTTCCGCCTCGCCTTTTTTGGGATCGGACAGGCCAAAGCGCTCGCGGATGTCGAGCAAGATGACCGGTGTCGCATACAAATGGTCAAACGGTACGTTGAAGAAGCCCTGGATTTGACCGGCGTGCAGATCCATCGAGATCACGCGGGTGGCACCGGCCGCTGTGAGCAAATCGGCGACGAGCTTGGCGGTGATGGGCGCGCGCGGCGCAACTTTGCGGTCCTGTCGAGCGTAGCCGTAGTACGGAATGACCGCTGTGATCTCCTCCGCGCTCGCGCGCTTGAGTGCGTCTATCATCACCAACATCTCCATCAGATGCTCGTTGGCCGGTGGCGACGTTGATTGCAGCACAAATGTGTGCTTGCCGCGCACGCTTTCATCAATTTCCACCCACACTTCGCCGTCGGAAAAGCGCGTCACACGCGACTTGCCGAGCGGGGTTTGCAGATGACGCCCCACCGCCTCCGCCATCACGGGGTTCGAGTTGCCAGCGAAGATCTTGATCTCGTCGGAGCGCATAACGTCCTTGTTGAGCGATCAGTGAGCGGGGTGGTGGGGCACTTTCGTCGGTCGCCACCGCCAAAAGCAAGCCCGTGCCGCACAATTGCAAACTGTGTACAGCGCAACTCGCCATCTCAGTGCAGATGAACCATGAAATCGTGCGTTCGCCTCCGTAGGTAGGTGAATTTGTCGGCGCCGAGCTGCGAAGTGCGGCTAATTTGCACGGGTGCAGACGTTTACCCGCCGCGTCAGCGACATGCCCACCTTGGGCCTCGGCGTTTCCACCGAGTACGGCGCTAGCGCAAACGGCGGCGCGCTCGATGTCTTCGCGCTTCAACAGCAACAGCCGAGCTGGGTGCAGTTTTTAGAAGTCGGCGTCGAAGTCGCGCGCGGGCTCGACGCGTCAGCGGCGCGCTGGGTGAGCGACAAGCGCGCCAACACCTACCATTTTTTGGACATCAACCTCGATGACGTGCGCGATTTTGATCGTGCGTGGCTCGACGGCGTCAGTGCGTTGTGCGCGCAGATGCAGCCCGCGTGGCTGTGTGGTGACGCCGGCCTGTGGCACTTCGGCGCCCGCGACCGTGGCCAGATGCTGCTGTTGCCTCCCGTGCTCACCGACGAAGCCGCGACCGATCTCGCAACCGGCGTGGCGATGTTGCGCGAGGCGGCCGCCCGCGAGGTGTTGCCCGAAAACCCACCGGGGAGCGCGTTTGTCGGCGACCTGCACATGCTCGACTTCTTTGGGCGCGTCTGTGCGCGCGGCGACAGCGGCATGTTGCTCGACGTCGCACACCTCGCGATGTTTCAACATGCGCGTGGCTTGCCCGCGTTGGCGGGCTTTGACGCCTTTGACTACTCGCGTGTGGTGGAAGTGCATGTCGCGGGTGGCGTGCACGTCACCGTCGACGGCTACACCTGCATCGAAGATGCGCACGGCGTCGACGTCCTTGATGACACGTGGCGGATTTTTGAGCACGTGGTCGG
>JAYTVG010000322.1:0-6087 GCA_043744135.1 Deltaproteobacteria bacterium
ACACAAGGTCAAGCGGACACAGCGCGTCGTTCACTTGGCACGGCGCGCCGTAGCCCGACAGCGTGTCGGCCTGCGGAATCGCGCACGCCCCCAACGCGACAAACATGAGCGCCATCGCGCGCGTCGCGAACTGCTGCAGCGCATTCATTTCGACTCCCCAGCGGTCTGCACCGCGGCACTCGTGATCTCGTCGAGCGGCGGCACGAAAAATCCCGCGGCGCTTGCCGCCACGCCCAGCGTCGCGAGCGCGACGCCGCTCAACAGCGCGATGCGCCCGGGGCCGTTGTAAAAGTCGCGCGCAGCCACCGCGTCGTCGTGCAGCTTCACCGCTTGCGTCTTGTGCGCGACCGTGCCCGCGTCGCTGCGCGTCAGCCGCAACAAGTCGGCCTTGCTCTTGTTGTAGCTGATAAGCGGCACGACACCCAGGGCGATGGGCAGCGCGCTGACGGCGACTGCAGCGACACCGCCAATCTTGAGCCCCCACCCGAGCAGATTTTCCTGCCTCGGCGCCGGCGCTGTCGAGGCGACAATAGCCACCGCAGTGCCGCCCTTCGCGTGAGGTGGTCCTAGCACTTGGACGCACAATGCATCCACCACCGGCGCCAGTTTTCCCGCCAACTCGTCAACGGCGTACGCTTCAACGGTGTCACGCGCCGCCGCGGCGCCGAGCTCAGCGTCATACAACTGAACGCTGACGACAAAGGTGTTGCCGAGCTTTCCTGCGCGCGTCGCGAGCACATAGCGCGCACCCAGCGCACCGGCGAGCTGGCTTAAGCACGAGTCGTCGTCGCAGCCGAACTGCTGTTTTTGTTCCGCCACTTGCAACAATGCGCGCACGTCCGATTCCGCTGCGACATCGACCTGGCCGAATTTATCGGCGCGCGTCGCTGCGATGGCCGACAACGCGGCGATCTGGTCCTGAGACAAATCCGAACCCTTGGTGTCGAGCACCAACAGCTTCGCGCGTTGAGGTGATGCTTCGACAGCTTTGGTACTGTCGGATGCACTGATCGCCGGCGCACTGGCGACGGGCGTCGGTGGGTCTGGCGCGGTCGTCGCAGCCCCCGCGAACGCGCTAGCGCAGCAAAAGACAACGCACGTCGCGGTGAGCGTGTTTTGGACAGCGACCTTCATGACCGACCTCCATGCGCGTCGCCCGCGCCGACGTCCATCGACTTTGACACAGCCAGCAGTGTGCGCACATCGGCGGCGTGGCGTTGGGCGTCAGTGGGCTTTTTTCGCACGCCCGCGCCCACGTCGTTGAGCGTGGCGACGTGGGCAAGCTGCAGCATCTCCCCTTGCGACAGCGCCAACACCGCAGCGCGGATGAGCTCCGTCGCCGCGCGCGCCGCTTGCACATTTGGCAGGTGTGCGGTGAGCCGCGCCATCTCTTTGGCCGACAGCGGCGGGCCGATGTGCGCGTGGAGCTCGCGTGCGTTTTTGTTAGGGACGTAGCTGCCGCGGGGCAGCGCCTCAAAGTTTCCCTCCATCCAAACTGGCAACACATCGACACCGGTGGCCAAGCTCAAGCGAGCGACCAGCGGCTTAAACGCCCCAAGCGTGCCGTCTTCGCGCCGCGTACCCTCGGGGAAAATGAGCGTGGTGTGGCCGGCTGAAACAACGGCCTTGGCTTGCTCAAACGCCAAGCCGGATCCCGTCTCGCGATCGATCGGCACGAGGTTCGTGAAGTGTTCAAAAAACGCCACCTTCATCGCGTTTCCCTCGAAGAAATAGTCCTTCGCCGCCAAGGGTCGCAGCTCTTTGCCGTAGCTGCCGAGCGCGAACTTAACGAGGCCGGTGTCGAGGTGGCTGGTGTGGTTTGCGACCACGATCGTGTTGACGTTGTGTGGGATGAAGGCGCGGCCGCTCACGCTGGAGTGAAACACCGTCCGGTAAGCCTCGCGCTGAATCGCCGTCATCGCGGCGCGCCCCGCAGGTTTCACGAGGCCAAGCATGCGATTCGCCCACGTCGTTGTTGGCGCACGCTTGACGGCTTGTGGCGTCGCTGGCGCACGAGCAGTGTCCGTCGTCGCACAAACGCGTAGATAGTCTTCGACCGCTGCGACGCTTTCTTGCTCTGCCAAGCGCTGCGCGTCGATCGCGACGCCGGTTTTTTCAAGCGTCCCTTGCAGTTCAACCCACATCAGCGAATCAAAACCGAGGTCCTGCTGCATGCGGCTGTGCGCTGCGATCTGCTTCACGTCGACACCCGCGACTGCTGCGATAGCGCCGCGCACCACGGCCATCGGCGTGTCTGACGCGCTGTCAGTGGTCTGGGATTGGCGCGTGGCAAGCAAAAGCTCAAGCGTGGCGCGCAGCTGCTTTCGTTTCACTTTGCGTGTCGAGGTGCGCGGCAGTGCTTCGTCGGCCAGCTCGATGACGGCGGGGCGCGCGTACGCGGGCAATTTCTGCACGCGCGCTTTGAGTGCAACGAGCGCAAGCGCGCGTCCATCAGGACTGAGGTCTGACGGCACCGCTACCATCGCTAAGCGCTCGCCGCCGCGCGGGTCCGCGATGCCAAGCAGGGTGAGCTCGCTTGTGTGCTCGATGGCCTCTAACTTTTTTTCGATATCATCAAGATAGATGTTCTCGCCGGTCGCGCTCACGACCACATCCTTGTTGCGGCCCACCAAACGCAACACCCCGCTGTCGTCGATCTTGCCCAAGTCGCCGGTGCGCAGCCAGCCGTCGACGATAGCGTCGCGTGTGGCAGCATCGTCTTCGAAGTAGCCCTTCATGACGTTGTCGGCCTTCGCCCACACTTCACCGACGCCCGTCTTTGGGTCCGTCTCCATAAGCTTAATCTCGACGCCCGGGATGGCTTTGCCGACGGTTCCCGCAGGCAAATCCATCCGGCCCTCAGCGACCGTCAACACCGGCGCGCTTTCTGTCAGGCCGTAGCCTTCGGCCAGCGGCAGGCCCAAGCCTTGAAACAGCTGGTGCGCCGAGGGAGGCAACGCCGAGCCGCCCGAGATGATCACCCGCAAATGCCCCCCCAAACCGTCATGCACCGGCTTGAGCACGAGCTTGCCGAAGCTCATGCCCGTCCGTCTGCCAAAGGCACGGTTGGCCTTGAGCGCGAGCTGAAACACTGCCTGGCTCACGTCGCCACGGTCGTGCGCTTGCTGCGTGATGCGACGCTCAAGCAATTGCCAAAGCGCGGGCACGCCGACAATCGCCGTGATCTTGCCCGCCGCCAGCGCCGCCAGCACGCGCTCGCCAGTGAGTGCATCGGGCGTGTAGACGCGGCCACCCGACGCCAGCGGCATCAGCAAGCCGCAAGAAAACTCAAACGTATGGTGCAGCGGCAAAACGCTCAGCATGCTGTCGTCGTCGTAGGTGGAAAATGTTGTTTGAAGGCTCGCGAGCAAGGCACAGAAATTGCGATGCGTCAGCATCACGCCCTTGGGAGTGCCGGTGGTGCCCGAGGTAAACAGGATGCTCGCGACGTCGTCACCGCGCGGCAGCGGTTCCGTCGAAGCGATACCAGGGCCGCTCGCAGCAGTCAGGTGCAAGTCGAGGACCGTCACGGCTTCGACGTGCGCGTCGGCGGTCGGCATGCGCTCGCGCATCGATTTGTCGACGACACACAGTCGCGGCCTCGCCTTCGCGATGATGTTGCGGACGGCATCGGCGTCGAGCGCGATGTCAAGGGGCACGATGGTGCTGCGCGCCAAAAAACACCCAAACGCCACGATGCCCCACGCCGGGTGGTTTTGCCCCGCCAGCACCACGCGATCACCGGGCCGTACACCTGCGTGCTGCAGCCGCAACGCCACCGCGCGCGCCCGTGCGAGCAAGTCTCGGTAGCTGACGTCGACACAGACGCTGGCGGCAGCGGCCACCGGCGGCAGGAACACCGACAGCGCCGGCCGCACGCCGTTTTTTTCGCCCGCCTCCACGACCAAGTGCGCGAGTGAATCAAACGCGGGCTTGGGCAGCCTGCTCGACCGCGCGCCGCGCTGTTGGTGCGCACTGCGGATGGCCGGTAGCGTCTCGTGCAATAGCAGCGCGCGCCACTCCACGTCGTCAATGACGGGCGGGGGCAGACCAGCGCGCACGGCGCAGGCGCGCAACCCTCGCGTTGAAAACCGCGTCTCGTCATCAAAAAACGGCGGTGATGAGCACGCGCTGCGCTCAGCGGCGGAGGGCTGAAGCACGCTGCGCAACGCTCGCTCGCCGTCGACCACCGCGCTGCGCACCACCTCGGGCAGCCGTTGGCGCGGCAGTGCGTCGATGCCCGCGTGCATCAGCGAGGTCGCCGCGCGCACCGCGACCTCGACGACGGCGTCGGATGCGGGAGACCGCGTGGCACTTTTGTCAATCGCGAGCAGACGCGTCGGCAAGGCGGCATCGCTGTTGTGCTTGCGCACCGACAAGTCGACGAGGTCAAGCAAGCGCTCCGCTAAAAGCGGTGAGCGCGCCGAGGTGGCGACGTGCACCACCGAGGTCACTTGCGACTTCACAAGCGCGTGGGTCACGCAACAGACGGCGTCAACAACGAGATGCAGCGGCAACGTTTCGATGCGCGCCCGTGGCGACACTGGGAAGCGGACGACACCGGTAAGCGCCTCACGCATGATGTGTTGCACGGCGCCGGCGTCTACGCTTGCAGCGTAGGCATCTGAATGCGCCAATACCTCGGGCAGTCTCACGATCGCATACGCAACGTCGCTGCGCGCGACGATCAGCTCCGCGAGCGCGAGCGTGTAGCCGCGAAAAGCGTACCCAGAACCTGTCAAAAAGCCCCAGCCTTGCGCGCGCAGTGCGACGGCGGCAGTTGTTGCGGTGTCACTGTCGAGGTCGATCGCGCGCTTGAGTGCCGCCAGATACGCACCACCTGTGCTGGCGCCTCCGAGCGCGAGCAGCTCGCGCTTGACCCGCGCGCTCATCGCGCTCACGACGTCGGCGTGCTGCGCGCGCTGCTGTGCCCACGACGCCGCGCTTTCGAGATCTTCAATCTCGTCGTCGAGACTCAGCTCGATGCCCTTGTCGACGCGGGTGCCAAACGGTGAGATGAGCGGACTTTCCTCCGCGATCGCGCCCTTGCGCGCACCCACCACTGACAACTTGCTGCACAGCACCAACGGCACATGTAGCGCGCGCGCCTGTTCGAGTGCGCGCTTGACGAGGGCGATGTCCTCCCACAGCGCGCGCGTGCCGCTCGTGGCGTCCGTGGAGGCGGCATGCACGACGACGTCGTAGCGCGCAATAGGAAGTGTCCCGTCAACAAACGCCACGCCACTGAGGGCGTCGGTGACGGCGCGGGCGAAGGGCGAATCGCCAAAGATGAGGGCGCTCATAACGATGGTCCTGCTGGATCGGCAGGCTTCGCGCAACAGCATCTGCCGATGCGTTCACGGTCGCTTGCGTGCGGCGACGTTTTTGGTCACGCGGCAGCGGGCGTAGACGGTCGCGGCGATTTGCGCGACAAAACCGCATGCGCATCTTTTTTGTCGCCGGTTTTGTCGGATCGTTGGCGCTCAGCGGTGTGAGCGGCTGCATCAACGCGACCAACCCTTTTGACCCAAACACTCCGCACGACGGTCAAAGCCCTGGCACGATAGACGGCTCAGTGTTTGCGATCCGCGAGTTGATTGGCGACGTGCGGCGCTCCGCAGGCTTGTGCAGCGACCTGCACGACGTGCCCGGGGACCATTCAGGTTTTACGATCGCGCTGCGGCCGCTCGTTGACGATCCTGCGCTTGGCGTTGGCGTCGAGACCCAGCAGACCAACGCGTCTGGCGCATTTCAGCTCAAGAACGTGCCGCCGGGAAAATATGCTTTCGACGTGTCGGGTGCGGGCTTTGAGCTGCCGCCGCCGGTCGAGGTCACGGTGGGCATTGGCGAGACGCTGACGCGCACGTTGTGCGCGATCGACGCCACGCCGCCACAAACGCCGGTGCTGGCGCCGCTCGCGAGCGTCGTGAACAGCAGTGCCGACGTGGTTGTCACCGTGCTCGCGCCCGAGCCCGGCACCACCGTGCTTGTGCACGCGGTTTCCCCGGATGACGCGCATGCCGCTGAGGATGCGCAAGTTGTGGTGGCCGCCAGCGACGCACTCGACGTCGCCATCGACCTCGGCCG
>JAYTVG010000323.1:0-1895 GCA_043744135.1 Deltaproteobacteria bacterium
CATCGCTTTGATCGGCAGCGTGATCGAGCCGAACACGATGAACAGCACGATGAACATGGTGACAGCGACAAACAGCACCATCACAGGGGTGCGGTCGCCGATGCACTTCTTCATGTCCCACAAAATCGCGCCAATGCCGCCGACGCGCAGGCTGCCGCCAGGTGGGGGGGCGATGGCGCGCAGCTGCGGCACGACCTCGAGCGACTTCGCGTGCCAAAACGCGTCGACCATGATGACCGCAAAACGCATGCGAGAACCGCGCGTGAGGGCGTCGATGCTGGCAGCGATGTTGGGGTCTTGCTGTGCGGTGGGTTTGAGCAAGATGTCGAACACGGTGTTTTTGCTGAGCGTGCCGATCGGCGAAAATACCGAGTCAACCGTCGCGACACCGGGGATGGCCTGCAGCTGTTGGTGAATCGCATACAGCGCTTCGAGGTTATCGCGCGACAACGCGGGCCCCTGTGTGCGCACCAGTAGTTCGTGGGGCGACGCTTGGTGCGGCAAAAAAGTTTTGTCGATCAAATCAGTGGTAACGCGCGGCTCTGAGCCTGAGGGCAACAGCGTGTGATCGGGGATCGATGGATCGATGCGAAAAAACGGTCGCCCCAACACCAACAGCGGCACCACCACACACACCGCGACCAGCACGGGACGCTTCATCACCCAAAACGCCAGGCGGTGCCAAAAGCCGGTCTCGTCACCGTCACGCTTGATGACGGCAGCAAACGGCACGCGCCACGCATCGATGCGCGTCCCGATCACCGTCAACAGCGCCGGCAGCAACGTCATCGCGAGCGCGAGTGCGCACAACACCACTGCAATGCCGCCCAGCGCCATGCTGCGCAGGTACATCTGCGGAAACACCAACAAGCCCATCAAACTCAGCGCCACCGTGATGCCGGAAAACGCCACCGCGCGACCGGTGGTGGCCATGGTGTGGATGACCGCGCCTTCGACGCCGCGCGCCGGCAATTCCTCTCGGTAGCGGTTCACGATGAACAGCGAGTAGTCGATAGCCAAGCCCAAGCCGAGCACGGTGACGACGTTGGCGGCGAACACCGATAGATCCGTGAACACCAACATCACGCGCATCGACAAAAACGCCAGCAACACGCTGAGCGCGCCGACGATCAACGGCAAGCTTGCAGATGCCAGCGAACCAAAGATGAACACCAACAACAGCGCCGTGATCGGAAACGCCAACAGCTCCGCGCGCCGCACGTCGGCTTCGATGGTTTGCTGCAGGACCTGGTTGACGGGGATGTAGCCCGCGAAGCGCGTGCCAAACGGCGCGTCGAGTTTGAGTCGCGGGCGCAGGCGTTCAAGCGCGTCTTGTTTGCTTTGGTCATCGCCGCGCATGGTGATGTAGATGAACGTGGACGAGCGATCCCTCGACACCAAGCGTTCAGCGCCCGTGGAGTAGTAGCTCAGCACGCTCACCACGCTGGGGTCGTTTTTGGCGTTCTCAGTCGCGGTGACGACGGCACTGAGCATCTCGATGTCGTCAACCGTGCCGCTGGGGTTTTCGTACAGCACGATGATGTCGGGGGAGCCGACGCCAAGCTCGCGGATCAGCTCATCACGCACCTGCCAACTTTCAGCACCGGGATCTTCAAAGCCCCCGACCTGCAACATGCCGATCACCGGCGCGCCGAACCACAACGCGATCGGCACCAACAGCGCGTACGCGATCACAATGGCGATTTTGTGTGCAACGGCAAAACGTCCAAGGGTGGTCAGCATGTTTGGTTCGACCTCGGGAAACGGAGCTCTTGACGACGCGTGCTGTCGTGTCGGCAGCAGCGGATTACTTTGTTCACCTCCCAAGGTCGGTGAATTACTTTGTTCACCTCCCAAGGTCGGTGAATTACTTTGTTCACCTCCCAAGGTCGGTG
>JAYTVG010000324.1:0-1894 GCA_043744135.1 Deltaproteobacteria bacterium
GTGGGAGGTGTTGGCCACCCCGCTCACCTACCGTGTGGTCGCTTGGTTTAAGCGCGTCGAAGACGAAGATTTCTACGACAACGACACGCGCTTCACGCCGTTTTCACTCAAGGTCTAGTGCTCTAGCGCTCGACGCGGATGTCGACGCCCTTGAGCTTGTGCTCAACCAAAAGAGCAGCCGCGGCCACGCGCACCGCGTCGAAATCGCCAGTGCGCCGCAGCACCGCGACAATCTGCAAGCCGCCGTCGCGCTTTTCGAGCTTGAACTCGCGCACCCCGAGCGCGAGCGCGCTTTTTTGGTCCGCGCCAAACAGCGTTTCGTTGAGCACGCGCAGCGCCATCTTGACACGCGGTGCGTTGAGCTCTGGACGCTGCATGGCGCCCAAACAGCGCAAAAAGTCGCCCACGATGACGGTGGTGTTGACAGCCGCGTTGTCGACGTTTGTCAGCTGGTCCGCGAGGTCGTCCATGGCATTGCGCGACAGCGTCGTGGCCATGTCGCGGTCGTCGAGCAGCTGCGCCATCACCCGCACGCGCAAGTTGGCGTCGCCCATGTGCTCGGCGCGCATCGCTTCTAGGCGCTTAAGCGTGCGCTTTTGCGGCGACGTCAAGGCGTGGCCCACCAAGCGGTGGGTGCGGGCGCGCGGCGCGGACGGGTCACCCGGCATACGCGAGCGCACCGTGCGGCGCGCCACCGGCCTCGAAGACGGCCTCGACCCGATCGGGCGGACACGGGTTTGGCTGGTGGCGGCGGGACCCTCGGACGGAGTGTGTAAGGAGTTCATCTGGCCTAGTTATCGGGATCTGGCCGTCGGTGTTTCGACCGACGTTAGGAGGAGGGACAGGCGTCTGACGTTGTGCGCGTGGCGTGCACAGGTCGAAGGATCGGCGTTGCGCTTGCGTGCTGGACTAACGTGCGCGACGGAGGCTGACGTATGACAACCAACCGACGTGAACTGCTGATCTTGACCGCCACTGCCACTGCCGCCGCCGCGTGCCCGATGGCGCTGACCGGCTGCGCGCGTGCCAAAGAAACCCTCAACGTGGGCAAGGCCGCCGAATTCGCTGCTGGCGTCACCAAGGTGGACGGCGACGGCATCTTGGTGGGCAAAGACGCGGGCGGCTTGTACGCGCCATCTGCACGCACTTAGGCTGTGACCTGTCGGGGGATGACGGCAAGATCGACACCGACAGCATCACGTGCGCCTGCCATAGCTCGGTCTTTGACGTCGACGGCAAACCCACGGCGGGGCCAGCGGGCAAGCCGCTTGAACACTACCAAGTCAAAGTTGGCGCCGACGGCAGCGTCAGCGTGCTGGTCGGCACCGTGGTCGACGCCAAGGTGCGCGTCGCTGTCGACTAACGGCCCGCAGGGGCCAAGCGCTCGGCCAGCAGCACCCAGGGGCGCACCCGCTGCACCAAGCCTTGCACGCTGATGACGCCGCCCGCTGCATCGATGCGCACGCGCCCCGCCCCGTCGAGCAGCACCAGCCGCGGCACGTAGCCGGCGCGCACGTTTGGACCCGCCAACACCACGGCGTGTTTGAGCTGCATCTCACGCGCGTACGAGGCGAGCGCGGCTTGCGCCATCACCCCCCCATCGAGCAACACCGTCAGCACCTGACGCGCTGTGCGTGTGTCGCTGGCTAGGAGGCTCGCGAGGAGCGCAAGGAACATAGTTCCTCGATGTGACTGAACACCAACACCGTCAGCACCTGACGCGCTGTGCGGGTCGCTGGCTAGGAGGCTCGCGATGAGCGCAAGGAACATAGTGCCTCGATGTGACTGAACACCAACACCGTCAGCACCTGACGCGCTGTGAGCGCAAGGAACATAGTGCCTCGATGTGACTGAACACCAACACCGTCAGCACCTGACGCGCTGTGAGCGCAAG
>JAYTVG010000325.1:0-6067 GCA_043744135.1 Deltaproteobacteria bacterium
GCGCGCTTGGCGCTGGTGCACGGTGACGACGTCGCCGTCGATGAGCGTTGGCGCCATCGAGCCGCCGCGCACCGTGATGGGCTGCACCGACACAGCAAACTGCCACGCGCGCGCGTCAAGGCCACGCTTAGGCGTCTGCGAGTGCGGGCTTGCCGTCACGATGAGATCGGACCACGCGGGCACTGGCCCGGGTTGCTTTTCGCGGGCGGGCTCGGTGAGCACGAGATGGCGATTGCTTCAAGTTTCTCTTGAAAGACCACGGCCGGTTTCACCCACGGCCGCTTGGCGACCTGCACAGCAACAGCAACAGGCACGTCGACGGCTGCGAGAGGTGGTTGAGCTACTTTTTGGGTCACGACAGTGCACCGACCTTCGCAGCGCAACAAAGCAAGTGCGCGCGTCCAACCCCGTGACCAGGTCGATGTCGTCGACGCGCGCGCCGCTGTAACGTGAACAACAGCGCCAGCGCCGCCCAAAGCGTCGTGGGTGCATGCGTCGCACAGCTCGGGGGCGCCGGCACAAACGCACCAGCCGGCACGGTCGGGTCGCCCAAGATGCTGTAGATCTGGGTCGCTGCCGGCTCGACACGCGCAGCTTGCAGGAGCGCGTCGCCGACGGTGGCGGAGTTCGCCATCGCGGCCATCAGCGCGCGCCCAAACACCTCGGACGTCTCGTGCAGCGCGGCGCTCGAGGGGGCTATCACCGCCGATGCGACGCCGCTGTGCACGAGGGCCTCACCTAAACCGTCGAAGTTTGCGTCCTCAAAGCGGTTGAGCACGCAGGTCAAGCCGACAACGACGGCGGGCGCGTCGGCGTTGATCGCTGAAACGTCGTCGCTGGTGAGCACGCCTTCGTCTGCCAGCCGATCGAGACCGCCGTGGCCGACGTAAAGCAACAGGTTCGCCCCTTGCTGAAGCGACGACACCAACGCGGTGCGCGACGCGTTTATGTCGGTCGGGTCGACCGCGATATGCTGCGACGTAAACGGCAGCACTTCGCTGACGTCTTGCGCCGCTGCGCCAAACGCCACCGCAGGTTCATCGTTGTCGCTGACGATCGTGACGTCGTGGGTAGCGCGCGCTAAGCGTCGGCGCGCGGCGTATTGCTGCACTTGCTCGGGCGTCGTAAGCGGCAGTCGACCGACCGCGAGGTCTGCGCGACCGTCGCCGTCGACGTCAGCGTAGGCGCCGTCAAACGCGACCAACCCCTGGGGCGTCGAGCGCAGCGGCACTGGGATGAGCGCGTCGCCAGCCCCCAGCAGGCCACGTTCATCCAGCGAGCCGCTCCCCACCAACAGCACGTGCGTGGTGCCGCGTGACACCGCATCGCGCAAAAACGCACGCAGCGCCTCGGGGCCTTTTTTGCCGTGACCGTAGCCGTCCGTGATGTCTTCGAGCACCACCACGGCGCTCGTCAACCCTTGGTCGCGGTGGACGCTGACGAGTTGTTGTGCCGCGGCCGCCAACGCGGCGGGCGCAACCACGACCACGGTGGTGGACGCGTGCAACGGCGCCACAGCGTTGTCGCGCGACACAAGTGGCCGTCCCGCCACCGTGCCGTTGGTGATGATGACGCGCCGTCCCGCGGCCACGGCAACGTCGCCATCACGCTGCAGGAGCGTCGGCGCGCGCGGGTCCGTCACATCAAACACCAAGTCGTTCGGGCCGACCGCGGTTGCGCCACCGCCGGACACAAACGGCACGCCCAGCTGCGCTGGAGCAAGCGCGGTCAGCGAAAAGCCGTCGACGAACACCACGTCGACGTCGGCGTCACCATGCGCGACGAGCTCCACGTCAAGCGCGCCGCCAGCCAAATCCGCGTCGGTCAGCGCGACGGTGCGCGAGACGTGAAGGATGCCGGCAAACGCGATCGAGCCGCGCGCGTTGCCGTTGATGCGTACCTCAATGTCGTGTGGCGTGGTCGTGGCACCAAACAGCCCCACAGCGAGCATGCCGTCGTGGTGCGCGCCGACAAGCGGCAGCGTGAACGAAGCGCGACCGAGCGTGGCGTCGTTTGCGACGAGCGTCTGCCAAAACCAAAAGTCGTCGCGCGGATTTTGCGCCACCGCGGTCACCGCATAGACGTCGCGCTCAAAATCGAAGTTGGTCGCCACATCGCCAAACGCGCCCGGCGGCACCGCGGGCATCACGGTGGTCGCCATCACGATGCCGGGGGCAAACGTGAGTTCATACACGCCCTGTGTATCGTAGCTGTCGTCGCCGGCGACGCCGTAAAACCACAACGCCAGGGGCTCCCCCCAAGCGAGCCACGGGACCGGTGCGCCGTCTTTGCTCAAGGCGATTGCGCCGTCCAAAAGGCGGGCGCGCGTCAGTGCGGTGGTCGACGAGAGCGCTGTTGCCAGTTGCGCCAGCTCGATGCTCTGCATGCCCTCAACTTGCACGCGCACCTCGCCGCGCGGCGCACCGAGCGTACGGCCCACCGCGAGCGCAGCGTCCGTCAGCGCGGCAGCGGTGCGCAACGTTTGTGCGGGTGCTTGCAGTTGCGCTTGTGTCGCCGTCACCTCGAACGGGCCGTGTACACGCACGCCGTCCGAGGCGAACTCGATGACGCGCAAGCGCACGGTGTCAAAGCTGACGCCGTCTTCGTCGACGGACATCAAGCGCCCTTGAGGTTGCGGCGGAAACGCGGCCAGCACCTTGTCATGCACGCGTACAAACGCGCCTGCAGCAGCATCGTAGCGCTCGATTGCAAACGCCAGCGTGTTGACCTCACCGACGGTCTGCACTTGATACCGCATGCCGCCAGGGCGGCGCAGCGCGCGCGTCTGCGCGATCGAGACGCTGGTGAGCGTTCCCGAGGTCACCGACAGCTCACAAAGCGGCCCAAACGACAGCGTCGCTCGCGCCTGCGTGGTGTTGCCGGTCTCGTCGACAAAGCGCGCGGTGGTGCCGTTGTTGGCGGGCGTGCCGGTCACCGCGATGGTTTGTCCCGCTGCCGTTGGTGTGACGTCGACGTTGTAGCTCAACACGGAAATGCCACCGGCGGCGAGCACACCCGGGTTCCACGTGATGGCGCCCGTCGCGCCGACCGCAGGCTGCGACACGATCGTGCCCTGCCCGACCGCCGCAGCGCCAGCGAACACGGCTCCTGCGCCGGGGATGTTCGCAGTGACGACGTTGCTTGTGGAAAACACAATCGGCCGTACGGTGGGGTTGGTGGCGCGCACCGTCACAGTCACGGTGGTGGTCTGGCCGGCGACCGGCGGGTTTGGCCCGGCCAGCACGCGCACAAACTGCTCGACGCTAGGCTTGACGGGTGTCGTGTTGCCGTCGGTGGGCAGGTACAAGCGAAAGGTGTTTGGCTCGGGTTGTGCTGTGGGTGCTCCGCCGACGCCGGCGACCGCCGAATTAAACGCCCCGAGATACGCGACGCCCATGTTCGCGGCTGCGCCTGCCGCCTTGTTGATGCTCAGCGTCCACGTCCACACGCCGTAGTTCGACGCGCTGTCGGCGCTGGTGAACGTGTTGGTGTTGCGCGACAGCCACGTGCCATTGCCCGACACCGCCGTGAACGATTGCGCAAAACCGGCCGAGCCCACTAACGCCAGCGAGCTTGCGGCGTTGCTGTCGAGGTCAAAATCGTTGACGCGCGCTTGACAGCCTGACGTCACGTACGGATATACGGTCTGCACTTGAGGGGCGACGGTGGTCGGACCGACACCAAGAAAACTCTCGGCGTACACGGGAAGCTCGACGCCACCGGCGCTCGCATCGCCGTCGTGGGCGCGCACCGCAAAGCCGACGGTCTCATCGCCCGCGCCCATGTCGATGCGCAATTCCCAGTGGCCCGCCGCCGGGTTCGCTTGCGTTGCAAACAGCGATGAAAACGCGTTGTCCAAACACGGTGCCGCGCCGCTGATGTTGCAAGTGACCGTGGCACCGACCTGCGCCCCCGCTGGGTTGAACAGTCGATAGCTCACGCTGGTGTCAAATGCGCCCGACGTGAGCAAGTCGCGAGCACCCTCAGCAGCGCCGCCCGCCCCGACGTCGGCGTCAAAAACCTCGACGACCAAGCTCGCCAGCCCGGGCGGAACCTCGACAAAGAAGCGGTAAAACGTGCCGATGCCGCCCGTGGGCTCGCTCACATAGTCGCCGCTGGTGATGACCTCGCCCTCGCCGTTTGCGCGCAGCACGTTGGTTGTTCCGACCGGATTCGACGAGCCCGCATGGGCGCCAACGGCGACGCCGCTCACGCACAAGCACATGGCGAGCGATGAGCAGTGGCGGGCGCGAAACCGTCGAAGTAAAAGCACAGTCGTACGCTATCTCAGCCGGCGTCAACACGGCGCATAAATCCGAGCGGTTTGCGCGATTCGATCCGACGGTGCGCGCGCGGTCGCTGCCGTGCGAAATAAAACAGTGCAACGCAGCGCCGAGGCGTCTTGGCGCGTGACCTGCGGCCGAAGTTTCGCCATGATGATCCGTCGCTTGAGGAGTGAACGATGCCCGACAACCCAGACGCCAAGACGATCACCAAAGCCGAGCTGATTGAGGCTGTCTATGACAAGGTCGGCTTCTCCAAAAAAGTGTCGAGCGAGATCGTCGAAACGATCCTTGAGACCATGAAGGTCACACTGCAAAAGGGTCAAAAGCTCAAGATCTCGGGCTTCGGTAAATTCGAGGTCAGGCAGAAAAACACCCGCCGAGGCCGCAACCCGCAGACGAATATGGAGCTGCAGATTCCCGCCCACCGCGTGGTGTCGTTTAAGCCTAGCCAGGTCTTAAAAATGGCTATCGCCGGCGAATCCACTGCAGGCGTCGCTGACGATATGGATTGACGCGCTCCTGCGCTGACAGACGTCCCCTTTCGTTCAGCCTCTTCACTCTCGAGGTCTGCATGGTTCAGCCAAAAGACAAAAGCATCCACGGCGCCGCTGAGGCTTCACGCACCTTCGATCGGGCGTCTAGCAGCGGCGCGCTGCCGGAAAAGAAGTACTTCAAGATTGGCGATGTCGCGCACTTGGTCGGCGTCGAGCCCCACGTGTTGCGCTACTGGGAGACACAGTTTGCGCAGGTGCGCCCCCACAAAGCGCGCAGCGGGCACCGCTTGTACCGTCGTCGCGAGGTCGAGACCTTGCTTGCGATCCGCGAGCTGTTGCATGTGCAGCGCTTCACAATCGCTGGGGCGCGGCAGGCTCTCAAACAGCCGGGCGGTGTTGGCGCGCTGACTTCGCGCCCGGTGCCGGCGCACGGCAATGACACGCTGCTGCCAAGCACCATCGACGCCACGCTCGACGACGGTGAGGTGGTGTCAAAAGAGGAAGTGTCGATGGAAGTCGTCGGCCTTGGTGCGCTGCCGCTGCACGACGCCATGGAGGCCCAGCGCTTCGACGGCGTTTCGCATCTCGCGATCGACGTTGTGGCAGGTGACGTCGACACCGGCGATTCAAGCGCCGTCAGCAAACACAGCAGCGTCGACAACGGTGATGACGCAGCGACAACGGGATGGTTGTCGGCGCAGCAGCACGTGCGCGCGGCCCTGCACATCGCGCTCACGGAGGCGCACGCGCTGATTGGGCTGCTCGATCGCGCCGACCAAACGGACGCACGTCGCAGCGCGAGCGCCGCAGGATGACCGGGGCTAGCCTGCGGACCACGACAAGGTTGCTACAGCAGTGAGCGCGATGCTTTTTTCAAATCTTCCTGCCGCGGTGCGCATCATGGAGGTCGGTCCGCGCGACGGGCTGCAAAATGAAGCTGTGGTGATTGAAACGCGCCACAAGCTCGGCTTCATCGCGGGGCTCGCGGATGCTGGGCTGACGCGCATTGAGGTCACCGCGTTTGTGAACCCGCGCTGGATTGCGCCGCTCGCAGATCAAAGCGAAGTCGCGCGCAGCGCCCCGCGGCGGCCGGGCGTGTGCTACGCGGCGCTGGTGCCAAACGCGAAAGGTTATGAAGCAGCGCTGGCAGCTGGCGTCGACGAGGTCGCGATTTTTTTAGCGGCGACTGAGAGCCACAACCAAAAAAACATCAACTGCTCCACTGACGAAGCGTTTGAGCGCTACGCTGAAGTTGCCCAGCGCGCACGCGCCCAAGGACAGCGCTTT
>JAYTVG010000326.1:0-6059 GCA_043744135.1 Deltaproteobacteria bacterium
ATCTTCGCGTGGGTGATGCCGCACGAGCGGCGCGCCACCACCAACACCCGCTCAACAGCGGGGTTCGCCAGACACTCGAGCAACACGCCCTCGCCCACCATGCCCGTGGCACCGGTCAGAATGATTTTCATGCGAGCGCTTTGCGCCGTTGCGCGTGCGGCTGCAACCGGTGAGCGCCGTCGCCACTTGAAGCCGGTCAGTTCTCGATGGTGGAATCGGTCACCGTGATCGGCGCGTCGTCGTGGGCCGAGATTTGCGGATACTGCGTGTACCAAGTGCCGCCGGTGTTGTGGGTGATGTCGTCGCCGTCGTTGTAGGTCTTGGTCTTTGGCAGTGCGGCGTGGCGCGAGGTGTTGCCGCCGCTGAGCGCGACCTTGCCGCCGCCATCGATGACCGGTGTCGTTGACGATCTTGGCGGGCTCGCGAGCACGATGGTGATGGGGATGACACCACCCGCAGCGACGGCAGCGATCACCGCGTCGCCGGTGCAGCTCGCAGGCGCGCCGTCGCCGAGCACTGTGCGTGGCGCTGAGACTTCCGCGAGCACGCCGCCAGGAACGTCCGCATCCTTGATCGCCCCAGTAGCCCAGACGCAGATGCCCGCAGCGGGGGCTACTCCATCATGGATTCAGTCTCGCTTCAGCGCGGAGATTGCCACGGACGCGCCGCTGTTGCTGCCCATGCCTACGTTGGTGCGCGCTGGCGGCAACAGTGCTGGGATGTCCGCGCGCTGTTCCAACACCGATGCTACGCGGTGCGCCATCAACGCAATGTCCCGTGCGGTAGTAGCGTTGGTGTGGGGACGTGGCAGCCAAAATGACAGCGTGCCGCTTGTGGCACTGAGCTGCATGTGCTTCACGTCGAAGGCGGAAAACAGCGCGCGTATCGTGTCTTGCACCTCCACCTGGGCGAACACGCCACGGACCACATCTTCATCTGTGCCACGGATGCAAAACGCGCCATCAAAAGACGCATCGCCGACATGAATGTCTTTGATGCTGAGCTTTTCACGCAGGCCGCCCAGCACGCCTTCGCGCGAAAGTGTGAAGCCGGTGCGCGCTGCCAAGGCAGCCACGGACACCAGGACGTCCCAACGCTCCGGGTTGTTTTTGCCACCCCCGGTCGCATGGACGCTTGCTTGCGGTGATGCACGTGTGCGCAGGGCCCTGGACTGTCTGGGGACGGCCTCTACGTCGTCAAAAGTCCCGACATCTCGCTCAAAATCGTTTTGGGCTTTGATGCTGGAGTAGATGGCGCCAGCCGCAGCCATCAGCACACCGGTTCCCACGGCAATTTCAAAAATCACGCGGACCCCGCGTACGCATCCACCTGCTCCACCCACAGCTGGACGTGGGCGTCCCGTCGCCGCGCGGCACTTGGCGCATGCCCTCAGTACACCATGGGATGCTCGTCAAGGAATTCAGGCGTTTGAATGTCTTATCGGTCGGGACAACCAAGGTTTTTCCTTACTCAAGACTTCGGCAGTCAAAACTGTCTTGGCCACTTGCGGAGTCGCTCAGATGCGTTCGCCGCGCAAGCCCCTGGCCACGCTCGTCCCGCTAAGCGCACTTGAACCCGGACGATGAATTTCCGTCAAAGCAACGCAATGCATCATCACCGGCGGCCCACCACGAGTGAGCGCCGTCACTTTGGCTTTGCCTCCTCTGGCCGATCGCGGAAAACTAGCGACTGAGTAAACCACGTCGTCAACGTCGAACCAGTGCCCCCACAAGCCATCGCGAAGAAACATGAATCGGGTAAGCGACGGTTCGAGCCCTTCTGACTTCAAGTGCCCGCCAACGACGGCGGCCCCTTCTTGCAAGCCCGCAACAGTGGTCAGGTACAGCGAAGACGTTTCCATAGATTTTTCGGAGCGCGTTGGTTTCAGGGGATTGCAGCCTCTCCTCGCGTGGGTGGTAGCGAGCGTCGAGTCAGTGCATCCCGCGCCTTGCGGCGGCGCAGCCTTGCAACACTGATCCATTTGAAACTCAACGCACGCTCATTCTTGTGGCGTGCGTGGTGTCGGCTCTGCGCCAGCCGCACGCGATCGTCCGCTTACTGCCGTCGTCAGCCGTTAACGCGCACCCGCTACGACTTGTCGCCGAGCACGCCGAGCGCGGTCGCGCGCCGCCAAAACGTGGTCTTCGCTAAGCCGAGCGCGCGCGCTGCTTCAGCGGCACTGCCGTAGGTCTCAAGCGCGCCACGGTAGGCAGACTTCTCCACTTCCTCCATCGTCATGCCGGCCTTGTAGACTTGACCCACTAGGGTGGCGTCGGCGAGCGACACCGGCACAAACACGATGTCGACGTCGGTGAGCTCGCGACCACTGCCCATGATGAGCGCGCGCTGAATCACGTTACGCAGCTCGCGCACGTTGCCGCCAAACGCATGGGTGCGGAGTTTTTTTTCCGCAGCGTCGCTGAGCTGCACGCCCTTGACGGGGCTGAGGTGCGCGATGAAGTGGCGCGCCAAAAACCCGATGTCGCTGGGGCGTTCGCGCAGCGCCGGCAACCGCAACGGAATCACGTACAGCCGGTGCAGCAAATCCTCGCGAAACTTGCCCTCTTTAACGTGCTTGGCGAGGTCGCGGTGGGTCGCGCACACCACACGCGCATCTACCGGCACGTCGCCTTTGCCGCCGACGCGACGCACGCTGCGGGTCTCAAGCACGCGCAACAGTTTGGCCTGCACATCCATCGACAGCTCACCGACCTCGTCCAAAAACAGCGTGCCCTTGTTGGCCTCTTCAAACGCGCCGAGACGCTGGCGGTCAGCACCCGTAAACGCGCCTTTTTCGTGGCCGAACAGCTCGCTTTCGATCAACGTCGACGGCACCGCTGCGCAGTTGAGCGGCACGATGGGGCCGGTGCGGCGGTTGGAGAGCCGATGGATGGCTTGCGCCACCAGCTCTTTGCCAGTGCCGGTTTCGCCAAAAACACACACGGTGGCCTCGTGCGGCGCGACCTTTTCGATGAGCTTAAACAGCTTTGCGAACTCCGCGTCTGAGGTGTGCAAGTCGACGCAGTGCCAAGGCCCTTGGCCCGTCGGCGGCACGACCGGCTCTTCGACCTCGTCAGCTTCGACGTGCACGTCAATCTTGCCGAAGCGCACCACGGCGCCTGCCGCGACCTCGGCCTCGACGACACGCACACCGTCAAGGAAGGTGCCGTTGGTGCTGTCCAAATCGCGCACGAACAAACGATCGTTGCGCACAAACAGCTGGGCATGAAAGCTCGACGTGAAGCCGTCGTCGACGACGATATCATTGTCGGGGCCGGCGCCGATACGCAAGCCGGCCGCCGGCACCTCGACGCGACCACCACCGGCACTTTCAGGCAAGCGCAAGCGCAAGTCCAAACGCGTGAGTTTGCCGTCGCCACTGCGGGTGCGCAAAATGCCGGTGCGCTGCTCGCGGTCTTGGCGCTTCACCGTCGGCAACGGCTCCTCAACGCCGCCGTGCGCGCTGTAGCGGGCGACGAGTTGGCCAAGCGTGACCTCGTCACCGTCCGCGAGCTCTTTGTGTTCGTATTCGTCACCGGCGATGAACACGCCTTGGCCACCACGATCAAGCACGTGGTATTTGCCCCCCACCACTTCGAAGCTGCAGTGCAGCGTCGGCATCTTGTCGTCAGGGATCGAGATGTCGTTGGCCGACGAGCGCCCCACCGTCACGATTTGCCCGTGCAAAGGACAACGCAGCACCGATTTTCCGTCCGACAACAGCAGCAACTCAGGCATGCGCGGTTGTCGCACGGACGACGGGTGGGGGGAAAGTCCCGCGGTGGTCGCGGGCCCCAACGTGTCAGTCGGAGCGTGCGCGCTCGTGACCGCTGCGGGTCGGCACTGCCGAGGCGCGCGCCGAATCGCACGATCGTGCCGACGTAAGCAAGTGCAGAGGCGAGCAAGTGCAGAGGTGAGCGAGTGCCGAGGTGAGCAAGTGCCGAGGTGAGCAACTGCCGCGGTGCGCGGGACGAGGCGCGCCCTTCCCCTGCGCATTCACCCCGACATGTTCATCTCGCCGGCGGCGGGCGCTGCGCGTGCGTGTTCGAGTGCGGCGACAAAATGCTCGACCGGCTGAGCGCCGTGCACTGCGACACGGCCGTCGAGGATGAAAAACGGCACGCCGGTGATGCCGTCGGTGGCGGCTTGTTGGGCTTTTTGCAGGGTACTTTTGCGCGCTGCCGCGTCGTCGAGCAACGCCACCGCATCGCCTGCTGCGAAGCCGTGCGCGTCCGCCAGCGCCGTCAACACGCGCACGTCGCCGATGTCGTTACCCTCGAGAAAATAAGCCGCGAACAGCGCCTGCGCGAGTGCCGCTTGCGTGCCCAGCGCGCGTGCTGCGCCCAGCAGCGTGTGGGCGGCGATGGTGTTGCAGCTGCGCGTGACGTTGGCGAAATGCAGAGCGATGCCGGTGTCTTTCGCCGCGCGCTCGACGCCGACGAACATGCGCGCGGGATCGCCGCCGTACTTGCGCTTAAGCACCGCGCGCAGGTCGTCGCCGCCGGGCGGTGTGTCGGGCTGCAACAAAAACGGCTGGTACTCGATGTCAGCGTCGATGGCGGTTTTGGCCAACGCCTGCATCAAGCGACGCGTGCCGATGAAACACCAGGGACACACGACGTCAGAGACGATGTCGATCTTAAACGCTCGGGACATGCTGCACGCTCCCGCGGGGAAGCTAGCAAAGCCACCTCGACGCGGCCAATCGTCAATTGCGCCTTGACGGCGGCAGTTGCGCACCACATCGTGCTCGCATGCCTGCTAGCTATTTTGACGTCGACGGTACCTTGGCGCGCTCGAACCTGTTTGACGCGTTGTGGTTTTACACGCTCAACCAACAAAACCCGTTGTTTGGTCTCAAAAAAATCGTCAGCACGGTCGCGAGCATCCCGGCGTTGTTTGCGGCGGAGCAGGTGGACCGCAGCACGTTCAACACGTTGTTGTTTCGCGGCTACGAGGGCATCTCGCAGGACCGTCTGCTCGATCTTGCAGATGAGGCGTTTGACAACGTGGTGCGCCCGCAAATGTACAAAGGTGCGTTTGACCTCGTCAAGCGCGCAAAACAAGCGGGCCACCGGGTGGTGTTGTTGTCGGGCAGCCCGGATTTTTTACTCGAGCGCCTCAAAAAGCTCGTCGACGCCGACGACGTCATCGGCAACCGCCTGCAGATCAAAGACGGCCGCGCCACCGGCAAGATCATTGCGCCCCTCGTCGCTGGTCCACAAAAAGCGACGCTCATCAAAAACCACGCGAAGCAGCACGGCTTCGACTTGGACGAATGCGCGGCGTATTCGGACTCGCTCAGCGATCTCCCGATGTTGTCGGTGGTGGGGCGACCGTGCGCCGTTAACCCCGATTTTCGATTGCGCCAGCTCGCCAAAACCCACCGTTGGCCTGTGCTGGATTTGCAGTAGGCCAGCGCGATCGACGCAGTAAACGCGCGCGGCAAGCACCGCCCTTGCCTTGCGCCCGCAAAGCTTGCATGAGCACGTCATGTCACACGCTCGCCTGCCGCACGTCGTCACCGCCGCCCAAGCATCGCTCGAGCCCGCCATCGCGCGGCTGTGCGGATTTTTAAAGATCCCCGCCATCTCATGCGACCCCGCGCATGCGCCTGATGTTGTGCGCTTGGCTGAGCACGTGCGCGATGACCTCTCGCGCGTGGGATTTGAGCGCTGCCGCTTGCTCACGCTTGACGGTGCACACCCGTGCGTTGCTGCCGAGTGGATGAAAGCGTCCGGCAAACCCACCGTGCTCATTTACGGCCACCTCGATTTGCAGCCGGTCAAGGGCGAGGCTTGGAGCACTCCGCCGCACGAACCGACGCGCAAGGGCGATCGCTTGTACGCGCGCGGCGCAGCCGACGACATGGGCGGGTGGGTGAGCCATCTGGTGGCGCTTGAGTGTTGGCTCAAAGAAGCCGGCGAGCTGCCCGTCAACGTCAAGCTGTTGATTGAAGGGGAGGAAGAGATCGGCTCCCCCAACCTCGAAAAGTTTATGGACGCGTTTCCCGATGCGTTCGCGGCCGATGTCATGGTGCTGACCGATTGCGAAAACCC
>JAYTVG010000327.1:0-1890 GCA_043744135.1 Deltaproteobacteria bacterium
TTCACGCGCTCACGGAACTGCACCTTGAGCACGGCAACTACAAACAAGCCGCCGACGTCATGGAGGCGTTTTTGCGCGAGACGAGTGCGCCTGAGGCCAAGCGCCAAACGCTGCGGCAGTTGGCGCGGCTGTACGAGGTGGAGCTCGCGGACCAGTCAAAAGCGTGCGAGCACCTCGAGCAACTGCGCGCGCTTGACCCCGACGACGAGGCCACGCTGCAGCAGCTCGCCGACATCTACGCGCGCACCGGCGACGAGCAAAAACTCGCGGACGTGCTCGAACAGCAGCTGCGCCAAACGAAGATCAACGGCACCCCCCAACAGGCGCGGTTGCTTGAGCGTGTGATGGCAGCGTACCTCGGCCCGCTGGCCGCACCGGACAAGGCGCTCAACGCCGGACGCCGGCTGTTTTTGCTCGATCCCCGCGCGAACCTGCAAGAGGAGCTGGTGCGTTTGGCGGAGGCGTTGGCGCGAACCGGCGATCTCGCGCAGACATTTTACGAGGCGAGCAGGCGAATGAGCGCCGCCGAATCGCGACAGTTGCGCCTGCGTGCTGTTCAGCTTGCGCTCAGTGCGGGGGATAAAAAGCGCGCGCGCGCGCTGCTCGATGAGCTGCTTGACGCTGACGGCACCGACGCGGCCGCAAGCGCGCTGCTTGACCAGTTGCTCGTGAATGATGCCACGCCGCAAGAGCATATCGATGTGTTGGAGCGCCGCCTCGCTGCACAATCTGAAGGCCGCCAACGCGCGCCCTTATTGATGATGCTTGGTGACCTGCACACGAAGCTCAAGCAGTTGCAACAAGCCGCGGCGCGCTACGCCCAAGCCACCGACGCCGATGTCGGCTTGCGTGTGGCGCACGAGCGCCTTGAGGCCACGCTGCGCCACCTCGAAGACTGGGGCGCGCTCGAGCAATGCCTGCAGCGCCGCGTGCGCGCCGAGCGCGATCTCGCAAACGCTACCGAGCTGGTCGCCGCCACGCAGCGGCTCGCGCGCATCTTGGAAGACAAGCTGCACCGCAGCGACGACGCTGCGGCGTTGATGCTCGGCTTGTTTGACGATGCCACCGACGACACCGTGGACCGCGAGGTCATCAAAAACCTCGAGCGTCTGCAGCAAAAAGGCGCGCACGCGGTGCGCATCGCGCAAGCACTTCAGCCCTACTACGCTCAGCAGGGGGCATGGCGAAAGCACGTCGAGATGATCGCGCTACGTTACGGTGCAGAGACCGACCAGTCGCGTCGCGTCACACTCTCGACTGGCATGGCGCATATTTTGGAGGAGCGCCTGAGCAGCCCGCGCGAAGCGTTCGACGCGTGGGCCGACGCGTTCATCGACGATCCGACATCTGCGGAGGCGCTCAGCGAACTGCAACGCTTGTCGCAGACAGCATCAGTGCACGCGCGCTTCGCGGATGTGCTTGGTAAAGCCCCTGACCGCATGCAAGACGGCGCCTTGCGACAGGCATTGCTCGGTCGACGCGCGGAGATGTTGCACGGCGTGCTCGGTGATCAAGTCGCTGCGATCGACGCGCACCGTGAAGTCCTTAAGCGCACGCCCGATCATCTGCCCTCGATCGACGCGCTCATCGCGTTATACGCGGAGCGAGACGCGTGGGGTGAGCTCAGCGAGATGCTGCAGCGCCGCGTCGCCAACACGGCCGTCACCGATACGCCGCCGTTTGCGTTGCGCTTGGGATTGTTGCTCGCAGAGAAGTTCAACGACGTGGTCGCGGCGTTGCCATTTTTGGAGCAAGCGGTGCGCGCGGAGCCGGCGTTTGGGGGCGAAGACCGCGGGCGTGCACTGCGCATCGTTGCAACCGCTTACCGCAGCGCTGTGCCTGTTAGCGACACGGCGTTGTCGCCCGCGCAAACCGCGACGCTGACGTCGC
>JAYTVG010000328.1:0-6055 GCA_043744135.1 Deltaproteobacteria bacterium
CATCGATCTCGCTGTCGATGCCGTCTTTGGCCAACAGCGCCGCGAGGTATTGCGCGCCGGGTTTTTCGTCGCCGGGCGGGTTGACCGTGGGCACTGCGAGGTAGCCGCTGAGATCGCGCAGCGTCTCGTCTGCTTGCGCTTGCCAATCGACGTCAGCCAACACGCGCGTCGACGATCGCGCGGCTACCGCAGGCGCTGGCGGTGGCAGCGGCGTGGTGGCGCACGCCATCAACAGCGCCGCAGCCACGCTCACGCACCGCATCACGATGGGACGACGCAACGCGATGCGCATCGCTTATTGCGCACACAGCGCATCGGTTTTTTGATCCCAGTCGGTCATGCCTTGCAGCGTTTGGTCGATGAACACTTGATCGTAGCTGTCGCCCAACACACCCAAGCGCATGTAGCGCCACATGGCGTAAAAGTGCACGATCTCGCCCGGCTTGCGCTCGTGGTACGTCTCCACCTGAAAATCAAACGTGAACTCGCTGCCCTCGCTTTCAAACGTCGCGGGCTGGGGCAAAAATCCCGCGCGCACCAGCGCCTCGCCGTGCGTGGCGTGGTCCGTAACGGGCACCGTGCGCAGCCCGGTTTTGACGTGCGCGGTGAATTGGTTTTGCACCAAGGCGTTTTGTGACGACGTGTACGTCACCGTCCAGGTCGGAAAATTCTCCGGCGTTCCTGCGTCATAGGCGCGCGCGTAGCTCGCATACGCCTCGGGGTACAAGCTCAGCTGATCGGTCGTCAACAAGTTGTCGCGTTGTTGGTCGAGGGTGCAGTGCACGATGTCGGCCGCAAACATCCCTTGGCCCTCTTGCGGATCGCGCTTCACCGGCGTGGTCGCGAGCGTCGCTGGCGTGAGATTGTCGAGGGTGCCGGTGCTGGGCTCCGCCAGCGCATCGCCATCGATGACCTTGTGAAGCTTGGTGATGGCGTCTTGCAACTCAGTGTCTGAGATCGACGGATCTTGCGGGTTGCCCTCGTCATCAACGGCGTGAAAGTGCGCGAAAAAAAACTGCGCGAGGCCGTCGAGGTCTTTGGGGGCAGGTGCTGGACCTGCGCAACCGGCGCCGAGCGCGACCACACCCACGCCCCACACGATGAAGACAACACTTGAGCGCATCATCAACGCATGCTGACTCGCATGCAGCCAGAGTCAACTAGAATCAAACGATCGTTTGATTGTGGCGCGAATGGCATTGTTCGCCTGCCAGGGGTCGGTGAATTCGCGTCGGTGCCTGATCGCGCGATAGTCATAGTCATGTTGCACTGCATCGCGATGGCCTTGTTGCACTCCACCGCCGCCATGGTGTTGGCGCCCGCTATCGTCGTGGTGCCGATCGTCGGTGACGGCGCGCAAAACGTGGCGTTGTCGCATGCCCTCGACGGCGCGTTGTTCGTGGCGGCGACCGCGCGCGGCCTCAAACCCGCACGACTCGACGCGGTGCGCAGCATCGGGCGGGCGGTGCGTGCGTGTGACACCGAGCTGTGTCGCGTGCGCGCCGCGAGCCGAACCGGCGCGCACTTCGTGTTAACCGCGCAAGCGCAAGGCAACGAGCTGCGTGTGTTCGTGCTCACCGACGACGGCACACGCGTCAGTGGCATCGGCATTGCGGGCAGCGATCGCGCGTTGCTGGCGCAGGTGCCGCAAACCGTCGACGCACTGCTTGAAACCATCGCACCGCAAAAACAACATGCGCGCGCACAACTCGTGTTGCGTGCGCAAGCGGCGCGCAGCGCGGGTGACATCGACGGCGCCGACGCGCTGTTTGGGCAAGCGATCGCCATCGGCCCCGTCGATGACACCGCTGCGTCGCTTATGTTGTCGCGCATCGCCATGCTGCACGGCACGACGCGCGGCCTGCTTTTGCGTGAGGAGCTCGAGGGCACGTTTGGCCCCGAGGCCCCGCTGCGCACCCGACTGTCCGACGACATGCAGGGGTTTGTGGCGCGCTCCCTGCTGGCCGACGCAGCGCATTGAACTCGGCGCATGGCGCTTGCTGATCGACACTGAGCCGCTGGCGTTGTTGCGGCGGTCACGCGGATCCAACCGTGAGCAGCGAACCCTGCGCTTGCGAGCACCGTACCTCCAGCATGCCAGTGCAGTTGCGCGCAGAAACCCAAGCGATCCGCAGGCGTGAGCCGACAACCACAACGCCCGTTTCAGCGCGCGCGCGGCCGGCTGACGGTTTTGACGCGTCAAGCGGGATCGGTGGCGCGCCCGGGCTGCGCTTGACGGACGCCGCACGCCCAGGTGCTGCGCCTAAGCCAAAGCCCACGCGCGGCCTCGATGCCGAAGCGCCGGTGCGCGCCGAGCTCAAGCGCCTCGACACCGCGCTACGCCCAGACGAAAAGACGGACTTGGCCGCGCTCACCGCGGCGCCCGGTTTTTGGGCGCTGGCCGCCGCCGACCGCTTGCACGTGCTCACGGTGTTTACCGCGGCACCACAAACGCGCCCCGACCTGCAAATCCTCGCCGAGCGCAACGACGTCGTTTTAGACAGCCGCAGTCCCGACGGTCGAACACTCGCGTCGTCGCTGGCCCGGCTCAGCACGCTGCCCGAAGCGCAGGCTAAGTTGGCTGCGGGCGTCGACGGCCCAAACCTCGCAGCGACGGTGCTGCACGACCTCGTGGACAGCAGCAACATCAAGCAGGGCGACCATTTCACGTGCGCCGCGGCGTCGATCCAAATCGGCTTGGTGTTGACGGACCCGGCGCGCTTTGCAGCGATTCAAGCGGACCTCGCCAGCAGCGGGCGCGCGGTGACCGGCGCCGGTGCCGCGTTGACGCGGGTCGCCGACAGCAGGTTCTTTGACGACGTGAATGACGAGACGCCACGCTCGGCATCGTCGCGGCTGTTTCAATCCGCCATCATGGAGGCGGGCAACGGGCCCGACGCGACATATTCGAACATCACTGACCGCTCCAGCAACAACGTCGGCCAAGGCTTGACCGACGCGCAAACCGCGCGGGCGCTGGGCATCGTGTACCCCGAGCGCGGGCCGTTTCGCGTCGAGACCGACAAGCCGGCCGAGGCGATTTTCCACGAGCTCGTTTCAAACCGCCCCGTCCTCGTTGGTGTTGAGGGTGTCGGCGGCAAGCCCGGAGAAAACACCGGTCACCTTGTCGAGGTGGTCGGTATGACCAACGGTCGGGTTCAACTCAAAGACCCCAACCGACCCGAGCGCTACACCAGCGACAAGCTCGACGCGTACAACGCGATGATGTTTGGCAGCACGCCCCTGGTCGTGCGCGATGGCAGCGGCGCCGCGAGCCTGTCGATCGACGCTGCGACCTTTGCGCGCATGCATCCCGTCGCGTTTGTTCCCGCGGCTTCGCAGTAACGAGGCTACGGCGGAGCGTAGCCATCCGCGAGCAGGTTGCGCACCCCCCGCACAGTTGCAACTGCGCCGGCGCCCGTCGCTAACGCGCTGTGCTGGGCGAGCACAAGGGCGGCGACTGGCGCCATGATGACGGCAGCCGCCAGCGTCTCCATGGTGCCAACCGGCGCGCAGCTTACGCCCCGCCCTGGCGCATCAAACAGCTCGCCGTGCGCGAGGCGAGAAGCGACGCCACCGGCAATACCAAGGTGGTGACGCGCACCAGAAAAATTAACGGCCTCGACGACTTTCACAGCAGCTCCCGGGTGATGCTGAAGTATCGCGGCGGCCAGCTGTGTGCAGGCTAACGCAGCGCTGGCGATTGCGCAGTCGTGTGCAGCCAATGAAGATCGTTCGTCGTCGGCGCCGCGCTTGACGACGCTGGCTGACAACACGTGCTTGCCCCGCGCACGTTTGACAGGCACAAGGGCGCATGCTTGCCGCCCGAGAGATCTCCTTCGCCCACGACGCGCGCGTGTTGCTCGACAAAGCCAGCGTCACCATCGACGATGGAGAACGGGCAGCGTTGGTGGGCCGAAACGGCGCAGGCAAGTCGACGCTGCTCAACATTTTGGCGGGCCGCATTGAGGCCGACGGCGGTGTGGTGGAGCGGGGCCGCGGGCAGCGCGTGGTGCTGTTGTCGCAAACGCCCGACATCGACGACGCCCGCACCATCAAAGACGCGGTGCGCGAAAAAGACACCGACGAGCATCGCGTGGAAGAAGTGTTGACGCGCTTAGGGGTCAGCGACTGGGGCAAAAGCGTCGGCGCGCTGTCGGGCGGTCAACGTCGACGCGTGGATCTGGCGCGCGTGCTGATTTCGATTCCGCCCGGCGCCGCCGATGTGCTGCTGCTCGACGAGCCCACCAACCACCTCGACGGCTCGGGCATCACGTTTTTGGCGAACGAACTGTCGCGCCACCGCGGTCCCATTGTGATGGTGAGCCACGATCGTGCCTTCATCGACGACGTGGGCACGCGCGTCGTTGAGTTGATGCAAGGCAAGCTGGTGCCGCACCCAGCACCTAAAGAACGCAAGGTCGGCGAGCCCGGGCTGTACGACGCATATTTGGAGTCAAAGCTCATCCGCGAGGAGATCGACGCGCAAACGCAGCACCGGCGCTCGCGCCTATACGTGCGGGAGCTTGCGTGGTTGCGGGCGGGTACCCCGGCGCGCACCACCAAACAACGCGCGCGCATCGATCGCGCGGGACAGCTCGCCGACGACGTGGAGACGCAAGCGCAAGCGCTGCGTGAACAGCAATCAAAGGTGCTGTTGTCGATGGCGGACTCCAAACGCCTGGGCAAGACCATCTTAAACTTCAAAGCCACCGAGCTGTCGCGCGGCAGCAAAAAGATCGTCGGTGCGTTTGACCTCGCGGTGACGGCCGGTTCGCGTTGGGGCGTCGTGGGCGACAACGGCACCGGCAAAACCACCATGTTGCTGGCAGTGCGCACCGCCTGCGGGGACGACGGTCTGGCCGCTGACGAGCGCATCACGCCGAGCGCCGGCGCGATTGAGATAGGCCAGCACACGTCGGTGGCGGTGTTTGATCAAATGAAGCAATCCGTCGACGACAGCATGACGCTTGAGGAGATCTTGGGCGCCGGCAACGACCACATCCAAATTGGTGAATTTCGCATCCACGTCGCGACCTACCTGGAGCAGTTTTTGTTTGAAGGCAGCGACCGCAAGCGTCGCGCAGGCACGTTGTCGGGAGGACAGAAGAGCCGCTTGGTGTTGGCGCGCCTGTTTCAGCAGGGCAAAAACGTCCTGCTGCTCGACGAGCCCACAAACGACCTCGACATCGAAACGCTGGGTGTCTTGGAAGACGCGCTACAAAAGCACACCGGCTGCGCGCTGGTGGTGTCGCACGATCGGCGCTTTTTGGATCGCGTGTGCACGGGCATCTTGGCATTTGAGCCGCAACCTGATGGCACCCACCGCCCCGTGCCGTATGTCGGCGACCACACAAACTACCTGCGTGCCAAAAAAACCGACGCTGCTGCGGCACTCGCCAACAACGCACTGACGTCGACGGGGGCGCGCGTGAAGGACGTCGCCAAAAAGAAGCGCAGCTACAAAGAGGAGCAGGAGCTGTCGGGCATGGAGGGCGCGCTTGCAAAGCTCGAGGCACGTCGCGACGAGATCCGCACGCAGCTCAACGATCCCGCGCTTTATAAAGCCGACGCCGCCAAGGCCAAAGCGCTCACCGCGGAGCTCACGTCACTCGATCACAAAGTCGAGCAGTGCTACGCGCGCTGGAGCGAGCTTGAGATGTTGCCGCCGATGTGAAGCTGCCTCAAGAGTGCGTCACCGTCGTCGACGACGATCCTCACAGTGCAGCGCGGCCTGCTTTTGCTTGAAGCGTCATTTCTTCACTCAAAACGTGCTCGGTGGCGGGACCAGGACCGCAAGCTCCTCGCCGCTCAAAAGCGCTTCGTGCTGCGCTGCTCGCGACGTCGTCACCATCGTGAGCGGGACCGTCGCACTCTTGGCCGCGCACGAAAGTCCCATGCGCCTGCCGCTACAGCGCGGCGTCGCCTTCGATCATGCTGGGCGCGCTGGCGGCCGACGGGTCCGTGGCTGTGCTGTCGGCTGGCGCGACGACGGTGCTGCCGTCCATCACGGCGGCCATCGCACCCAGCGGCGGGTACTGCACGATGTAGCCGT